>NZ_JBPNHS010000024.1:0-34445 GCF_054006115.1 Mesoaciditoga sp.
GGCAGCTCCGCCACCACTTCCCCCATAAATGGGGGCAGATTTTCAATTTGGAAAGTAGTTTTCTTGATTCTCCTTCCAAAACTGGGAGGAGAGGGCCAACAACGTTGGCGAGGAGGGTTCATACCCCCTTCGGCGGTTTCACCGCCACTTCCCCCGCACGCGGGGGGCAGACTTCTTATATAAAATGGCTCCGCCACCACTTTTCCCCAAGTGGGGGAAGATTAAAAAAGATAGCCTCGCCAGCATTTTTCCCGTAAGCGGGTACAGAGTTCTTAAATTGAAAAATAATCCTCTTGATTCTCCTCCCAAGACTGGGAGGAGAGGGCCAACGCAGTTGGCGAGGAGGGTTCAGGCTTTTCAAATTTAAAAAGCCCTTTTAGCGTTATTCCGTGAAGAGCTCAACTTGTTCTGCAGCTGCTTCGGCGATTTCTTCTTTTGTTATTATTCCTATTACATCCGAGATTGATGCGCACTTGCCATTCAAAGTAACGAGCGCTGTTGGGCATTTTTTCTTTCTCATTTTTCCTATTATTCTAAACAAAGTATCATTTTCTTGCGCTATCACGTAATCTTTTGTCATAACCTGTTCAATCTTAACTTCTTTGTTCAATTGCCTGAGCAAGTACTTCATTGTAACCACACCGATAACTCTCTGACCGTCTTTTATCACAAAGCTTAGCACTCCCGTTTCTCCATATTCCTGAAGCACCTCGTTTATCTTCATATCTTTTTGAACGCCTATCACACGCTTTTCCATAACGTCTTTTACGCGTTTTACCAAGAGGATGTTCATATGGAAAACTTCTGGTATGAGATGACCACGGCGCGTAAGTTTTTTAGTGTATATGCTATCGGAAGAAAGCAATCTTCTAATACCATCGGCAATGGCAACGGTTATAATCATCGGGATAATAACGTTGTAATTCCTAGTCATTTCAAAAACCATGACTATTGAAGTTATGGCAGCTCCCGTCGTCCCACCTATCATACCCGCCATTCCAACAACGGCAAAAGATGCTGGATTGGCAGAAAAGTGAGGATGTATCATGTTCAAGAATACTCCGTACACCGCTCCCAAAGTGGCACCAATAAAAAGGGAAGGAGAAAATATTCCACCTGATGCTCCAGAGCCCAAAGTTAAAGAGGTAGCCAAAAGTTTTAAGAACGCCAATATCAACAGCAAATATGGATTCAAAAGTATATTCGTTAAAACGTCTTGAATTGTGCTGTATCCAACGCCGGCAACGTAGTAATGACCAGCGTATATGAAAAGAAGGTATATCAGTATGCCTTGAGCCAACATTCCTATGGCGTGTCTCGTGTAATAATTTCCGGGCATCTTATCGAAGAAATCTTCAAAACCATAAATAGACTTTATGAAAATGGCTGAAACAACTCCAACGAGCAAACCAAGACCTATGTACGTTAACAAAATGTAAGGATTCGTAAGCTGATCTTTAGGTATTGCAAAGGAAGGAATTATAAAAGAGGGGTTGTTCCCAAAGAAAATACGCCCTATGAAAGTTGCAGTGGAAGTTGAAATGGCTATTGGAACAAATGTTCTAACGCTGAGTTCTGGAACCATCAACTCTATGGCAAATAACAAACCGCCTATTGGAGTGTTGAAGGTAGCAGCGATTCCCGCGCCGGCACCAGCCCCTATGAGAGTTACCCTTTGCCATGAAGGCATTCTAACCCATTGTCCTATCATAGAACCAAAGGTTGAACCTATTTGAACTATAGGCCCTTCACGTCCTATGGAGCCACCACTCCCTATTGAAAGCGCAGAAGCTACCGATTTTACAACTGCCACGATTGGCCTAATAATACCTTTGTTGTAATAAATCGCATCCATAACTTCTGGCACGCCATGGCCCTTCGCTTCGGGAGCGAAATTCTTTACCAAAAAAGCCACCCCAAGCGCTCCCGCTACCGGCACTAATATCACGTACTTACCCCATATTGAAGGAGCAATGTGTACGTTGGCATTGTAGAAAAAAGAGAATTTTCCAAAAAACATTGCATTGTGTATAAACGCTATCAAAGCCCTAAATATAACCGCACCAAAACCTGCAACTATTCCAACCGCTATTGCCAACATGGAAAACGTAAATTGGTCCAGATTTTCTTTCTTTTCTTTCAATTTGCTCCCTCCCATTCGTTTTTCTCCGCTAAATTATATTCTGTGTGTGTAAAGAAAAAACACCTTTTATCGCAAGAATGGTAACAATAGATTTCCACAATTGTTTCAAAATTGTTCAAAAGCGTTTTGAACGATTACCCCTTAGGGGTATAATACATTTTGAAAATCAGTGAGTTTTTAACACAAAATAATGGGAACTTTTTCACAAAATGAGGTGATAGCGTGGAAAGAGTGGAAAGTTCAGCCGGTAGTCGTTATCTTTACGCTGTGGTCGTTTATTTCTTCTTGTGGATAGTCCTCACCTATCCTTTCTCCATCCACGAATGGGAAGCTGGTGCCGCGATAGCTCTTCTTGGCGCTTTGCTCACTTACAAACAGCTAAGTGTTTCCGGCATGAAAAATATCGAAAGGCTGGGAATACTCCTTTTCTGGTACTTGCCAGTTTTCATTTGGGAAATGTTGAAAGCCAACTTACACGTGGCGGCGATCGTTTTAAATCCAAAGATGCCAATCAAGCCTGGCATAGTCAAAATAAAAACGAATCTCAAGTCGCCAGTTGCTAAAGTGTGGTTGGCAAACTCCATCACCCTTACACCAGGTACTCTATCAATGGATATTGATGGGCAGTATCTGTACATTCATTGGATAACGGTGAAAACTAAAGACGTCGAGAAGGCAACTCAAGAAATAGCAGGAAGCTTTGAGAAGATCCTGGAGGCGATGTTTAAATGAGAATCCACATACCAACCGCAATATGGATTATTTGGTTCGCCACGGTCTCTCTGGCAACTGTATTGGCCACTTTAAGAGGTGTACTTGGACCTACCAATTCAGATAGACTAGTGGCTCTTGATAACTGGACAACCATAACGACAGGGTTTTGGGTTATATTGGCCCTCTTTTTCTTTCAATTCGTTCTTCTCAGCGTTGCAATGGTTTACGCTATCTTATCTTTCTTGGGCGGTTTGGTTATAGCCCGCTACCTGGAAAGGGGGCTTTGAGATGCTGGATGCCTTTTTAGGATGGCTTGGAGTTGTTTTCGTTTTCACGGGAGTTTTCTTTCTATTCCTTGGAGCGTTGGGAATATTCAGACTTCCAGATGTGTTTAACAGGCTCCAGGCCGGAACTAAAGCAACCACGCTGGGAGTCGTTTCAACTTCGATTGGAGTGGGATTGATTGCCAAAGGATGGATACTCTTTGCAGTGGCATTGGCAATTTTCCTTCTGATGACCAATCCGATTTCCAGCCACGCAATAGCGCGTGCTTCTTACAGAGTTGGTGTTAAAAAATATCCTCAAACCGATCCGGATGAATGTGAAAAAAGAGAATGGAAGTTCCCAGAAGGGGGCGAAGAAAAATGATAATTTACGTCGCCACCCTTGTCGTTATAGTCGTGATAATGCTGGCTCTTATAGCCGTTTTCTCAAAAAAATTACTTTCAGCCATAATAGCAAGCGGATTCGTGAGCTTGGGAGTTTCTGGATTGTTCTTTTTTCTTCAAGCTCCAGACGTTGCTATAACTGAAGCCGCGATAGGCGCGGGACTCTCAACGGCTATATTTATTATAGCCTTGAAAAAGGTTAAGAAGGGGGAGTCTAAAGATGAGGAATGACACTCCAGCCCTCGTAAAGAGGATAACGGCCTTGTCTTTGATAACCATTCTTTTAATCGGTTTCTTTCTCGCTTTCAAAGAAATGCCAAAGGGTTCGGCCGTTAACGTCAATCAAAGAGTTTCAAGGTTGTACATAATGAAAAACGTTAAAACGGCCACGAAAATGATGGAAAATGGCAAGTTTTTCGCCAAGGGTATAAAGCCTTTAAGGACAGATGTTCCTTATACTCCAATCACTTTTGGAAAGAGCAAAAATCTTGAAGATGGAGCCGCAAATGTAGTCACTTCGATTGTTGTTGATTACCGTGGCTTCGACACTCTTGGTGAGGTAACGGTGCTCTTTTTAGCGGCAACTGGAGTGGCAATGTTGTTGTTCGGAAAAGAGAAGAAAAGAAAGAACAAAACCGAACCAAGCTTGATAATGTACGTTGGAACAAGGATATCTTTCGCAGTTATCTTCTTGTTTGGAATATACATATTCGTTCATGGACACCTGACACCTGGCGGAGGATTTCCTGGAGGTGCAGTGATAGCTTCAGGAATTCTCGGGCTTTTCCTTGGAAAAAATGGATACAAACCGAATCATTTGGGTTTAAAAGTGTTTGAATCCCTATCCGGTATGGCATTCGTCATAATAGGGTTAACTGGCTTGTTCAGTGTCCATTCTTTCCTGGCCAATTTCTTGCCAACTGGTGTAATAGGAGATCTTTACAGCGCTGGTTTCATTGGCTTGATATACATCGCGATAGGAATGAAAGTTGGAGCAGAATTGTCAGCGGTTGTTAACTCCATGATCGTTGATGTTGAAGAGGAGTGGTCATGATGCAAGCGTTGCAGATATTCCTTCAAAATTGGATATATCTCATTGGTGCGATGGCGATTTTCGGAATAGGACTGTACATCACCTTAACGAATGAAAACATATTCAAAATCATAGTGGGATTGGACATAATAGAGAGTGGTACCAATCTTTTCATGATAGCCATAGCGTGGCATCCAAAAGCCGTTATGCCAATCTACACTGCAACCAACCAGCTCGTTGTCAATGAAAAAGTCGTAAGCGCCGATCCACTCCCACAATCGCTTGTTCTTACCGCAATCGTTATAGGGCTTGGGACAAGCGCTTTGGCCCTTACAATAGCGGTAAAAATATTCGAGAAGTACGGAACTTTGGACGTTAGAAAGATCAAGGAGGCGAAAAGATGAATATATTCAACAACGCAGCTCTGTTAATAGGTGTTCCACTCCTTTTCGCCTTTTCAATTCCGCTCTTTGGATTGATTTCCAAAGAATTGGCGAAATGGGTTACGCTTTTAACGATAGGATTTAACGCGTCGTTTAGCTTTTACATTTTGTTCGCTCATAAATATCCAACGATGGTAGTAATGGGAAATTGGTTGCCACCTTTTGGTGAAAACCTGTATATCGGTCCAGTGGCAGCTTTTTTGGTATTCGTCATTTCAATGATAGGATTGCTAATAGCCATTTACAATTTATGGGCTATCAAAAAAGGTGATGTGGTACGCTTCAGCGTTCTCTTTCTAATGTTCACCGCGGGTGCCAGCGGAATAGTGTTAACGGGAGATATTTTCAACCTTTTCATTTTCATGGAAATAACTGGAATATCCTCGTACGCCTTGGCCGCTTTTGGACCGGAAAGAAGGGCGTTAGGAGGAGCCTTTAAATTCTTAGTTGTGAGTTCAATAGGCTCAACTCTTTATCTGATGGGCGTTACCCTTATCTACACCCAACTCGGTACTTTAAACATAGCCGAAATAGCCGCGAGAATAAATCAAACCACTCCAGGCCTTTTAACTTTCGCTGGAATTCTGATAATCTCTGGCTTGGCAGTTGAAGCTGAACTGTTCCCATTTAACGGATGGGTTCCAGATACTTACACGGGTGCAATTAACGGCGTTTCCGCTTCTTTGAGTGGTATAGCGGCGATTTCAGCCGTTTACGCCTTGTTCAGAATAGCCATGACCGTCTTCGGAAAAAGCGGAGGCGCTTACGTTTCGACATATGGCAAAATCGATTTGATGGCTCTCATAGCTCTTCTCGCCACGGCAACAGTCATAATTGGAGAGCTTTCAGCTTTAAGTCAAAAAAATGTGAAAAAAATGCTTGCCTACTCTTCCATGGCACAAATGGGATTGATAGCAGTTGGCTTTTCAATTGGAAATAAGCTTGGCGTATACGGCGGAATATTCCAGCTCGTAAACCATTCAATAGCCAAATCAATGCTATTTTTAATAGTTGGCGTTTTGGTGGCTGTTGGAGTTGGAGAAAACATAGACGATTTCAAAGGATTATGGAAAAGGAATCCGTTTTTGACTTTAACTTTCAGTATTGGTGCTTTCAGTATGTTAGGTTTTCCGCTCTTTGGAGGATTTTGGTCTAAGTTCGCCATAGTGGCGGCATCCGTTCAAAGGGGCGGATGGTACGACTTCATTATTGGGCTTGTCTTGTTCGCATCTGTTGTTGAAGCGTTTTACTATTTGAGAATAGTTGCTTACATGTTCGCATCAGACGTTGAGCTGCCAAAAGTTAAAACTCCAATAACGCCGGCAATTCCAATATTCATACTTGCCGTCTCCATAGTAGCCATTGGTATATTCCCGCAAATAGTTGGCACCTTCTCAGCGCAGGCGGCTGGCGAACTTACCCACAAGATGAGCGGGTACATTTTAAACGTCATACCAACTATAGCGGCACACTGATGAGGAGGTGTTGAGAGTATGAATTCAAACATAATATGGCTCGTGTTTACACCGCTGATCGGATCGGCGATTGCCGCAATCCTTTACAAAGTAAAATTTCTCGATAGGCTGGTCACATTTTCAACCTTTGCCATAACACTTTTGTTACTTTTCTCAGTACACGTTGGGCAAAGTTACACGTTTAAATTGAACTTCATGGGCAAAATTATACCGTTAAGTTGGAATGTCACGCATCTTTCGATATTCATGCTTTACATAAGCGTGGCGTTTGGAACGCTTTTGACCTTCTACTCTTTAATGGATAAATCTCGTATGAAAGGTTTTCTCCTTTTACTCATATTAGCGGCCAACAATTGGATATTCACAACCAATGACATGGTAGGATTTTTCTTTGCCTGGGAACTTATGGGATGGGCTTCAATTGTATCCGTTCTTGGCGGAAGAGATGAAAATTCTTCCAGGCACGCCGCACTTTATTACGCAATGATGAGCATAGCCGGATCGTATTCAATGTTTTTCGGTATCTTCACACTGTGGAAACTAACCGGCAGCCTATCCATATCCACAAATGTCGCATACCTTTCATCGATAGTTGGGATGCATCCTTGGTGGGTTTTGGGAATAGTTTCTCTTTTCTTCGTAACGTTCATGATAAAAGCCGGAATATTTCCATTCCACACCTGGGTACCTATGGCTTACGCTTACGCGCCCGATACGTTCACACCATTTTTATCTGGAGTGATGAGCAAGTACGGTATATATGGAATGTTGCTATTTTTGCCAATTTCTTTAATGGAAAAGGGCATGCCAACCGCTTTTGGGCTCCCATGGGTGAATTACATATTCATGTGGATAGGGGTAACCACCGCGGTTGTTGGAACGGTCCTTGCCTTCTTCCAAGATGATGTTAAAAAGCTTTTTGCTTATTCTTCTTTCAGCAATCTTGGATACATAGTCGCAGCCATTTCCCTTTTCAACTCAGTCGGGGTTACCGCCGGAATATATCACGCTTTCAACCATTTACTGTTCAAAGGAGCGCTTTTCATAACGTTGGCGGCCGTTATTTCAAGAACAGGCACATCCAAAATGAGCGAAATGGGTGGTTTATGGCGAAAGATGCCAGTCACGTTTTTCACGTTTTTCATCGGTATAGCTTCGGCCGCTGGAATACCACCTTTTAACGGATTCGGTTCAAAATGGTTGATATACCAGGCAATGATCAAACAGCACCTTCCATTCGCAACCGTGATGCTGTTCTTAGCTTCGACCGGAGCCTTCATGTACTTGTTTAAAGCATTCCATTCCGTTTTTCTCGGTCAACGTTCTGCCAGATACGATAACGTCAAAGAAGTGCCCGTAATAGGACAAATAGTTGAATACCTCCTGATGTTTGCAATGATTTTCTTTGGCGTACAACCCGGTTACATTTTAAAACCAATAGGCGCAATAGTCAGTTCGATGGGTTTAAAACCACTTCCAACAATGGCAAACGGATACGTTACGGGAATGTTTTCAAACGTCTACGTTCCTCTGATCAGCTGGTCTCTGGCCATAAGTTTCACTGTCGGATTCATTCTTTTCTTCATAGGTGCGAAGCACAAGTACGTTTCACAATCTGACAACTACACGGCCGGGCAGATTCCCGAAGAATGGAATTTAACTCCAGAAACGTACCAATTCAGCTGGAAGTTTTACGAACCAGTTGAAGGAATTTTCGCTCCTTTCTTTAAAATAAAGATCGATGGATTCTTTAGAGGATTGGCAAATTGGACGGCTGCCACCTCTTCGGCGATAAAGGAAATATTTGTGAGTAACGCTCAAATATACGCGTTCTTCGCCGTTGCTGGACTGATAATATTCGTGATAGCGGGGTGGGTAGCATGATCTTCCTTAAGTTGTTAGAAGGAATAGGCGTTGGCTTTCTTTCTCTTACGGTAGGACTTCTATTCATGGGTTTGGCAAGAAAGATCACGGCTCGCATTCAAAGAAGATATGGTCCGCCTGTTCTTCAAAACTTCATAGATGTATTTAAGCTGTTTTCCAAACAATCCATTAGCCACGGCTTCGCGTTTGATCTCGGACTTGTGGCGGGTGTTTCATCTTTACTTGCGGCTGTCGTCTTCTTGCCAATGGGACAGATAAACCTCTTCCCACACAATTCCAGTCTCATAATGATCATCTATTTAATGACGATGGCCTATCTGGGAATGGCAATGGGAGTTTCTTCTTCTGGAAACCCCAATGCCACGATAGGTGTGGCAAGGGCCTTGACCATGATGATGGGATACGAGCTTCCCTTCGCGGCCGTGATATTTTCCGTTTACATATTCACAAAAACCGGTTCTTTAACCAACATCGTGGCAGCTCAAGGTGGAGGATTTTTGAATTGGAATATGGTTAGACTACCATTTGGCTTTTTGGCGGCCGAAATTGCGTTGCAAGGCATGTTAGGTGAAAAACCATTCGATATGGCGATAGCACCTGCGGAAATCGCATCTGGTCCAATGGTAGAGCTTGGTGGAAAATATCTTGGATTTGGAATGCTCCAACACGCGGTTGGAATTTATCTGGAAACCGGAATAATGGTAGACCTTTTCCTTGGTGGAGCTTCAAATATATGGATATTCGTAACCAAACAATTTGAGCTGTTTTTCATAGCTTTGCTCATAAACGCCGTTTTGCCACGTTTTAAAATAGAAGATGGTGTAAAATTCATGTGGAAAGTGCCATTGCTGCTTGGAGTAATTCAAGCTCTTATAGTGGTACTGTGAGGAGGTGCCAAAAATGTCTGAATGGAAAGATTTGACCAATTTTTTTAGAGGTCGTTCGTTCTGGATGCTTCATTACTGTACAGGTTGTGGAGCCATGGAATTGCCTCCGACTATGACATCTCGTTGGGATATGGAAAGATTCGGAGTTATTCCAATGGCAACGCCAAGGCAAGCGGATATTCTGTTGGTAACTGGTTACCTTTCTTTGAAAAGTTTAAAAAGGCTCATATACACTTACGAACAGATGCACGCGCCAAAATGGGTTTTGGGATTCGGATCTTGTACGATAAACGGAGGAGTTTATTGGGATTCATACAACGTCATAGAGAGACTTGACAAATACCTTCCCGTTGATCTTTACATAGCAGGTTGCATGCCCCGGCCAGAAGCTATTTTGGATTCTTTCAAAAAGTTAAGAGAACTGGTCGAAAAGGGCGAAGCAAAAGGATATGAAAAGTACGTGAAGAATTACGAATGGTACAAAGCAAATCAAGACAGAGTGCTGAAGAGAACGAAGCCCGTTTTGCAAAAGCCTGAAGAGGTGACGAGAAGTGCTTGAAACCGTTGAAAAAAAAGTTGAAGAACTTAAGAGAATGAATCTTGAAGCAAAATCCCTTGGAGATTGGCAATTTGAAGTTTTAGTTCCAAGAGAAAGAACGGCAGAGATTCTTGCTTACATGAAAGCGACCGGATACAAGACGTTCATTCATCTCGCTTGTGTAGATTGGATAGACGATCAAGAATTCGAACTAGTTTACAATCTGGAAAATTACGATGAAAAAGCGCAAGCCCTTGTAAAGGTGAGAATACCAAGAAATAAGCCGGAAATGGAATCAATGATGTCAATTTGGGGATTGTGTCAGGTTTACGAAAGGGAAATTCACGAGTTCTTTGGAATAAACTTCATAGGCAACCCCAATCTGAAACCATTCTTCTTGGATGAGTGGTTGGATATTCCACCTTTGAGAAAGGATTTCGACACGTTGGCATTTTCACAAGAACTCTTCGAATTCAAGGAGGATGAGAGCCATGGAATTAAGGCCCCTAAACGAATCGAATACAAATGATAAGTACAAAACTTATGAGCTTTTCATAGGGCCAAATCACCCTGGAATTTCTGGAAACTTCTCCTACGTTTTGGACATGGAAGGCCACAAGATTGCCAACGTGACCGCAGATCCTGGATTGCTTCACAGGGGCTTTGAAAAGCTGATGGAAAGAAGGCTATGGACTCAAAATCTTGCCTTGATACCTAGAATATGCGTTCCAGAGCCCGATGTTAACGAAGTCGCTTATTGTATGGGCGTAGAACATCTGGCAGGAATAGAAGTGCCAAAACGCGCTCAATACATACGAGTTATCGTATTGGAAATGGCCAGGATAGCGGCTTACCTTTTCTCATTTTCGGGTGTCGGAGGAGCAACCGGTCTTTACACGGCTCCAAATTGGGCCATAGGGGATCGCGATTACATTCTCGATCTCTTTGAATGGCTAACTGGAGGACGTGTCTATCACATTTATCAATATCCTGGTGGAGTTAAAATGGACATTCCAGATGGATGGCTTGACAAATTATCTGAATTGTTAGATTATCTTGAATCCAGGCTTCCAGAATACGACAATTTGATATTCAAAAATCCAATCCTTCAAAAGAGAACAAAGGGGGTTGGATATCTTTCAGCCGAGGATGCCATAGAAAATGGAATAACAGGACCGAATTTGAGAGCTTCCGGAGTAAAGTGGGATATACGCAAGGCCCAACCTTACCTCGTTTACGATGAGCTGGATTTCGATATCCCTGAAACCGGAGATGGAGACGCTTTTTCAAGATTCGTTCAAAGAAGGTTGGAAATGGAAGAATCTATAAAGATATTAAGACAATGTGTAAAGCAAATACCAGATGGTCCATACAGAGAAAAGATACCCAATCCATTCCAATTTAGAGTTCCGGCTGGAACGTATTACTCAAAGGTTGAATCTTCAAAAGGCGAATTTGGCTACCTCATAGTTTCAAATGGCGACATAAATCCCTACAGGGTATACGTTAGAGGTCCATCTTATTCTGCTGGTTTGTATTACGCTCTTGAGGCTATGAAGAACATGAGAATTGAAGACGTACCGGTGTGGATCCACTCAATGGATATATGTCCGCCGGACTTCGATAGGTGAGGTGATCACAAGTGGATACAAAAAAGAACGCGTTGGCACCTTTAAGCGCTTTGAAATACCTTTTTAAGAAGCCACACACCGTTCGTTACCCGAAAGAGGATCTCGACGTTTTTGAAAAAGAAGGCGTCTCGCCGAGATATCGTGGTTTCCACACAAACGACCATTCCAAATGTATTGGTTGTGGAAATTGCGCGTCAGTTTGTCCGGCAAGCGCCATAACCATGGTTGAAGCTGACGATGTAAAGCCCGCCAACAAATTCGCCAAAACCTACAGACCGGTTATAGATTACGGACGATGCTGTTTCTGTGGGCAATGTGTAGATGTCTGTCCAACTGGTTCACTCCAAATGTCAAGGGAATATATTCATTCTTTTCATCCAGATATATCAATTCCTCCCGAAGAAGAACCAGAAAAAGTAAAGGAAGACTTCATTTGGAGGCCGGATCAGACTTATGCTAACAACCCTGGTTACGTTAGAACTCCTGACGATTTGTTGGGAAAGACCATAGAATTTGAAAGAACAGATCCACGCGAAGAACCGGCAGACAAGAGAAAATTATCCTTTGCCAAATTCGTTCACACCTATTCAAAAGAAGAAGCAAAAAAAGAGGCAACCCGGTGTTTGGGATGCGGCGCTTGTGTAGAGGCCTGTCCTAACCAATTGCATATTCCAGAATACATACGCGCAATAGCTGAAGAGGATCCAGAAGACTCCTTGAAATGGATATACAAGAGAAATCCGCTTCCACTTGTCTGTGGTGAAGTGTGTACCCATCAGTGCGAAGAAGCCTGTGTGGTTGGAATACAGGGTGAGCCCTTGGCGATTCGCTGGCTTAAAGCTTATTCAGCAAGCAATGTTGAAAATTATTTTGAAGTCGTTGAAGAAAAAATGGAAAAGCCCAATGGTAAGAAACTAGCGGCCATCGGGGCCGGACCTGCGTCGCTTTCGTTTGGCTACTACACCAAGTTGTTAGGTTACGATGTAACGATATACGAGGCAGAAGATAAACCAGGCGGAGCCATGATGTGGGGGATACCGAAGTATAGGCTTCCAAAAGAAGACCTGATGAAAGACATAAACGCCATCCTTTCGCTTGGAATAAAGTTAAAAACCAACACCAAAATAGGGAAAGATATACCATTTGATAAACTGTTAAAAGATTACGACGCCGTCTTTATAGGAACTGGTAACTCAAAACCGATGACTTTAAGAATTCCAGGTGAAGAGTTACCTGGAGTTATGCAAGGGTTAACGTTCATGCATTTGGTAAACGAAGAAAAAGCCCCAGATCTCAAAGGAAAACGTTTAATAGTAATAGGCGGTGGAAATGTGGCGATGGACGTTGCCAGATCGTCTATAAGGCTTGGAGCAGAAGTAACCGTAATCTACAGAAGAAGAATAGCCGATATGCCAGCTGATCCTGAAGAGATAAAAGAAGCGCGAGAAGAAGGAGTTGAATTCGTTGAAGCCGGAGTTCCATTGAAGATCTATGGAAAAAAGTCGGTTGAAGCTTTAGAGTACGCTATAGCAAGTCTTGTCCCGGATCCAAATGGAGGAAGGCCAAGACCTGTTGTGGACGAAAATTCGCCCCATAAAAAAGTTGAAGTTGATTACGTAGTTGCCGCCATAGGACAGCATCCAAATCTCGATTTCTTACCAGAAGACATTCAAGAAAAAATAGGCTTTGATGGAAGAAGAGTGCCAGTGGATGATTTCGGTAGAACAAGTGTAGAAGGGTTATTCTTTGGTGGAGACCTTTCAAACAGGAGACAGGATATAATAAGCGCTATTGGAGCGGGGTTACGTGCAGCCAAGGGAGTAGACATGTACCTCGCATCAAGAAAGTAAGGGAGGAAGTACAGATGTTTGAAATTTTGAAGAAAAAGAAAATCGTGGAAAAAGAATACGACATGTGGATAAAAGCCCCAAGGGTGGCGTCACATGCCAAACCTGGACAGTTCGTGGTCGTAAGAACTTCGGATAAAGGAGAAAGAATACCATTGACGATCGCGGATTACGATAGGGAAAATGGTAACATACGTTTGATCTTTCAAACCGTTGGAAAAACGACGTACGAAATGGCAAAATTAGAAGTGGGAGACAAACTCGCAGATGTGGTCGGACCTCTTGGCACTCCAAGCGAAGTGAAAAAACACGGAACCGTTCTGATGATCGGTGGAGGAGTTGGCATAGCTGCCCTTTTCCCAATAATCAGAGAACTCAAAAATTTGGGAAATAAAGTTATCACGATCCTTGGTGGAAGAACATCCGAATTGGTAATAATGAAAGATGAATGCGCTAAGTACTCCGATGAATTGATAATCACCACCGACGACGGTTCTGAGGGAATTAAAGGCGTCGTCACCGATGCGATGAAAATGCTCAACGAAAGAGGAGAAAAGATCGACTACGCTTGGGCGATAGGACCAACGATAATGATGAAATTCGCCGCGCTCACGGCAAAAGAGCTTGGAATACCAATTTGGGTATCTCTGAATCCGATAATGGTTGACGGAACTGGAATGTGCGGTGCATGCAGGGTTACCGTTAACGGAAACATTCGCTTTGCATGTGTTGACGGTCCTGAATTCGATGGTCACGGTGTTGCGTGGGATGAACTTATGACACGTCTCAAACAGTACAAAGATCAGGAAAAGATATCACTCGAAAAATACCTTAACGAGGTAGGTGAGATGTAATGGCTTTAAACATTCCAAAAAGCAAAACTCCTATTGCCGAACAAAAGCCAGAAGAAAGAAGTCACAACTTCAAAGAAGTTGTTTTAGGTTACACCCTTGAAGAAGCCATAACCGAAGCGAACAGATGTTTGCAGTGTCCAACTCATCCTTGCGTTTCTGGTTGTCCCGTAAACATAGATATTCCAGGCTTCATATTGGCGTTAAGAAATAACGATCTCTCTGAATCGATAAAAATACTCAAGAGTTACAATAACCTTCCCGCAGTTTGTGGAAGGGTATGCCCGCAGGAAAGCCAGTGCGAAGGAAAATGTACGGTTGGCCTTATGAAAGATCATGAGCCTGTGGCAATTGGAAAACTCGAAAGATTTGTGGCGGATTGGGCGGCAAGTCATGAAGGAGTTGAAGAACCGCCAAAGAAGGTTGAAGCAAACAAAGGAAAAGTTGCAGTTATAGGTGCTGGTCCGTCTGGATTAACCGTGGCCGCTGATTTGGCAAAGAAAGGCTACAAAGTTACCATTTTCGAAGCGCTTCACGCTCCGGGAGGGGTTTTGATGTACGGCATTCCTGAATTCCGTCTCCCAAAGACGATCGTTGAACGCGAAGTGAAAGCCATAGAAGAACTCGGCGTAGACGTTGAAACGGATGTCGTCGTTGGAAAGACCATTACGATAGAAGAAATAAGAGAAGAATACGATGCAATATATATAGGTACTGGTGCAGGCACACCAAGATTTATGAACATACCTGGAACCAACCTCAATGGTGTCTATTCGGCCAGTGAATTCTTAACAAGAATCAATCTCATGCACGCTTACGAATTTCCGAAATACGATACACCTATTAGAGTTGGAAAGCGTGTAGTCGTCGTTGGAGCTGGCAACGTTGCAATGGACGCTTCAAGATCGGCCTTGAGACTTGGAGCAGAAAAATCAATGATAGTTTACAGAAGAAGTGAAAAGGAAATGCCAGCAAGAATTGAAGAATACCATCACGCGTTAGAAGAAGGTATAGAATTCCACTGGCTTACCAATCCAGTTGAGTACATAGGTGATGAAAACGGAAACGTCAAAGCCGTGAAATGCGTTAAAATGCAGTTGGGAGAACCAGATGCTTCCGGAAGAAGAAGACCAGTTCCAATTGAAGGAAGCGAATTCATCATCGAAGCTGACATGGTTATAGAAGCCATAGGACAAACGGCGAACAAAGTTTTGTTGAGCACTTTCCCAGAGCTCAAACTTAACAAGCGGGGCTACATAGAGGCGGATCCTGAAACCGGGGCTACTTCCGTTGAAGGAGTGTACGCTGGAGGAGATATAGTTACCGGAGCCGCCACAGTTATCCTTGCAATGGGAGCTGGAAAGAAAGCCGCGAAAGCGATAGACGAGTATATAAGTTCCAAGAAAAAAGCTTAATTCGTTTTGAATTTAAAGGACGCATCTGTAAAGATGCGCCCTTTTTACTTTTTACCGTATCTTTTTGAGGGGGTGAATGATATGAAATATGAAATAGTGGGCAAACCGTCGTACAGCATGATCAAGGTTACACTCGAAAACGATGAGCGCATAACCGCTGAAGCGGGAGCCATGGTTTCGATGTCATCCAACATTTCAATGGAAACCAAGGCGCGTGGAGGAATTTTTTCTTCTTTGAAGCGCAGTGTACTGGGTGGAGAGAGTTTCTTCATGAACACTTTTTACGCCGAAGGCGGCAAAGGTGAAATTTTTCTTGCACCTACAATGGTAGGTGATGTTCATGTTATGGAATTGAATGGAGAAACGGTATTTGTGAGATCAGGATCTTATTTGGCGTCTGTGGGTGAAATTGAAATAGATACTAAATGGGGAGGAGCAAAGACATTTTTCGGTGGGGAAGGACTTTTTCTTTTGAAAATCAGTGGAAATGGAAAGCTTTTTGTCAGTTCGTATGGCGCTATAGTGGAGAAATTTGTTGAAGGGGAATACATAGTAGACACCAGCCATATCGTGGCATTCGATGATTCTCTGAATTTCAAAATAAAGAAGGCAGGAAACTGGAAATCTTTCTTTTTCAGTGGAGAAGGATTGGTGTGCAATTTCAATGGAAGTGGAAAGGTTCTAATTCAAACCAGGAATCTGGATGCTTTTGTGGGATGGTTAAAATCTAAAGTTAAAAGTGGAGGTAATTGATTTGAACTCTGATTTGATCGAGATGCTAAAAAAAGCAAAACTCTTTGCGTTCGATTTGGATGGAACAACGATCATAGATTCCAAACCTTTAGATGGAGTTAAAGACCTTCTAAATTACCTTTTAAAAAGTAGAAAGAGCGTGTGTTTTTTAACGAATAATTCATCGAGAACGAATGCCATGCATGCAAAACGACTTTCGAATATATTCGATATGAACATCACTGAAAATGACATTGTGAGCTCGCTTGATTCCTTGGAGCTTTTTTTGGAAAGAAAATCCGTAAAAAGGATATATCCATTTTTGAATGAGCGCGTGAAGAAATATTTGAAAGAAAAGTTCATCTTTGACGATGAGACTCCAGATGTCGTTGCCGTTGGTTTCAACACCGATGCGACGTATTCACAGTTGGAAAAGGTTTCACAGCTGATATTTGAAGGGGTTCCATATATTTTGGTTCATCCTGACTTGAGATGCCCTACCAGCTTTGGATACATTCCGGACGCGGGATCCTTTGGAAAGCTTTTTGAGCTCACAACTGGCAAAAAGCCCATTTGGGTAGGCGGAAAGCCAAATCCCATAATAATGAAAGGACTTACAAAAAAATACAACGTTGACGAAAAAGAAATTGTTTACGTGGGAGACAGGCTTTACACGGATATAGAAATGGTAAAAAACAGCGGAATCTATGGCGTATTAGTTCTTACTGGAGAAACGACGCTGAAAGAATTTGAAAAATACAAAGATTCCACGGGAATAAAAAGCGTGGCAGTAGCTCAAAATGCGAAAGAGCTTTTGAAAATGATAAGAGAATAGGGTTCCGCAAGTAAAAAGGGGTTGAATTGGAGAGAAATCGGAGAAAAAACACTTGATCTCTTACATTCGCAATTGAGAGTTATAAATTGAAAAACTCAGTTGCCTTTTTTACCATTACACGCGCTTCGCGAGTTATGCTCAGAAAAGATGGACCGTCTAAACCAAGATAAGACCACGCTTCTTTATTAAAAGAAGGAAGGGCATAGTTCCCAGCCGATGCAGGATCGAGGATATTGGAAATTACATCTGCTGCATGCGATATGTACGTTATGTCCTTTAGATTCTCATCTTCAACCTTTTCAGGTTCATGATGGAAAGCCACAGCGGTGCGAATTTCTTCTGGAAATCCCCATTTTTCCATTAAATGTGTTACTATTGAAACGTGATCTGGAAGTTCAAGCTCTTCTTCCGCTTCATGATAAGTTATAGAGGCGTTTGAAGCTAATTCTATTATCGCATCGGTGTACGCTGGAAAAAGCTTTGCTGTCACCATTTTGCCAAGATCGTGGATCATTCCAACCAAAAAAGTTTCCTCTTTGTTAATGTAGCCAAAGGCGTTCGAAACGCTTTCCGTGGCAACTGCAGTTGCTATGAGATGCCACCATATCTTGTCTGAACTTATCTTATCAGTTGCCAACTTAGACGAGAAAAAGGCGTCATGCATGTAAATACTGGTTACCAAGTTTCTAACCGTTTTAAATCCAAGTATCATGACAGCATGTGAAAGAGTAGAAATTTTTTGCGGAAGGCCGTAATAAGCCGAATTGGCAAGTTTCATAACTCTCACCGTGAGATTTGGATCTTTTTCAATAACTTCCGTTAATTCGGATGCGGAGATATTTGGCTGTGAGACCAATTCCATAACTTTTGTAACAACAAAATTAGGAGTGGGTATAGAATCGAGCTCTTCAAGAATTTCATCCAGAGTCTTAGGCATATTCTTTTCTTCCCTTCCTCACGAATTCAGCCAGTCCCTTTTTAAAAGGGATATTTTAAAACTACAACCATTGTTATCTTCTACCCAGATCTTGCCATGATGCTTTTCCACTATTTCTTTTACTAATGACAAGCCCAGCCCCGTTCCAGAGGCTTTCGCCTTCATAGTTTCTATTCGGTAGAATTTTTGGAAGATATGCTTTTTCTCTTCTTCCGGTATTGGACTGCCATTGTCGTAAACTTCAATAACGTACGCTTCTTTTTCATCGTGAAGTATTATCTTCACTTCAGGTGAAGGATTGTCGTTGTACTTAAAGGCGTTAACTACAAGGTTGTCCACAGCCTGCCTTATTCTTTTTGGATCCGCTGTAACGTAAGCGTTTTCAAGTCCATCTGGAATGGACAAAGAGAATTTAACGTTATTTTCCATGGCCCTCGCCATAAGACCTTCATATGACTCTTTCAAAATTTTTAAAAGATCTATTCTTTCAAATTTCATGGAAAAGCTTTCAGACTCTATTTTGGAAAATTCAAGCATATCACTTACTATTGATTGCAAGTGTTCTCCTTCATTCTTTATGGTTTCCATGAATTGTCTCAACGTATCCACGTCCAAATCTTCAATGGAATCCAAAATGGTTTCCGAATAGGCCAGAATGGCCGAAAGAGGCGTTTTCAATTCATGAGAAATACTCGCCACAAAATCGTTTTTCATTCTATCTATCTTTTGCAACCTCTCAAGTTCTTTCGTATTGGTTATATTCTGAATGGAAACAACAACCTTCAAACCGGAAGACAGATTCACAGGTACGGCATGAACACTGTAGAAAGTACCATCTATTTCTATTTCATTTGATACTTCTTCCCTATTCGCAAAGGAAATGTTCACCATCTCTTTAAGCTGATTCTTTAAATCTGGATTTTCACTTATCAAATCTCTGTAAGGAGCGTTTGAAAATTCTTCATTTCTGTAAACGTCTTCTACAACAACAGCGTATTTCAAAGAATTTAGCACGTTCTCAAGGTAAAGCTTGGCTTCTTCAACGTCTTTGTTTTTCTTTACCAGTTCTCTGGTCAAAAACATGTTTTCTATAACCATGGAAGTTTCAAACGCCAGAAAGCTTTCTATGTCCGTTATTCCTCTTGTGATATCATTCATATCGCTTTTAAGTCCAAAGATCAGCACACCTATATCTTGTGTTCTACTGTACAGGGGAACAAACATAACCATCATATCTCCAATAGGGGTGACGGAAAGTCTGTGCTTTTTCAAAGCCCAAATTGCGAACTCCAGAGTCTGTCGATTTACTTCTTCTCCAAATTTTTCTTTTAGAGATATAAACGAATACCAATTTATCTCAAAGAAATTCAAGGAAGCTTTTTTTAACTCTTCAACGCATTCGTAAACGCTTTCGGCGGCGTTTAATTTCAGCGTAAAAGATGAAAGCAGAGATGAAATTTCTGGCATTGTTTTTTTAAAAGTTGTTGTTCCTATTTTCATCACCCCTTTGCGCTTTTAACTCATGGGTGTGCGATCTTATCGTAGGTTTTGGCCTTATCAACGGTTTTACAATTCTTTCCATCATTCTAAGCAATTTTGTAAAGCGTATTTCTTCCTTCGAAATAGGTTGAACTTTTATCGAATAGATGCCGGCCAAATTCGCTACTAACACGTCTGTAAAAAGTTGATCTCCGATCATCACGACTTCATTTTTCGAAAAGCCGTACTTTCTCACAAGCTTGTTTAATTTACGCGTTAAAGGCTTGTGTGCACTTCTTACCACCAAAATATCCAGATTTTTTCGCATCCAATTCAAAGATGGTGAACTCCCATTTGACAGCACGGCCACCTTTGCCTTTTTTGAAAGCTCTTTAACAAGTTCAAAAGTTTTGTCATCGAGTTTCTCCGCTTTCCACTTAGCAAGGGTGTTGTCCATATCAAAAACGAACATCTTCACACCGTTAGATATGAGATTATCGTAATCTATTTCAAAGATGCTCTCTTTCCACTCATTGGGAGTTACCATTTCACTCATTCTGAATGGCCAGCCAAAAGTGTAAAAGATTACCTTGTACGATACTTTTTCCAAAATTGCTATGATTTTCAAAAAAAGACCCACTCCAGGATAAGGCGCAACGAGGATGGTATACATCCCCAACCTGTTGCCAGCTATTATATCTGTGAAAAAGAGATCTCCTACCAATACTGTCTGATTTGACTTGGAATTCAATTCTTCCAACGCCATCTTTAACGTTTTCAATCCTGGCTTTCTTGCTCTAGCAAAAATTTTTAGGCCCTCAACCTTTTCCTGCAAGTTTTTAACCCTTTCAAAAGGTCCATTTGTCACAACTGCTACTTTGAAACCTTTATTTATCAGCTTCCTAAACAATTTTACTACATCATCTGAGACGTTTTTTCTAAATGGAGCCAATGTGTTATCGTAATCAAATACAAAAGTATCAAATCCTAAAACCTTGAACTTAGAATAAGGGATATCGTGCACGCTTTCCAAAACCTCACGAGGTATGGGCTTTCTAAAGAATTCCACGATTCGGCTCATATTTCACCACTTTTAAGTGCAACTCATCTTTTAGAGAATGCAACAACTTCAAAACATCCTCTAAAGCATCGTCTATTACTATTATTTTCAACAATCCAGAAGCCGGATCGATATGCCTTACGTTTATGAGATTGTCTTCAGCTTCAAGAATGTAATTAAGAGTGTGAACATCTTCTTTTGATATTTTCACGTACACATCGTATTCCCTACTGCTCAAAATTCTACCTCCATACCGTACGAAAATGATGGCTTATCACCGTTGAACTTTCCCATAATCCATGAATCAACGTAAGAGAACAAAAGTTTGAACGTTGCCGAAAGCTTGGCATCGACCTCATATTCTTTCAAAGAATTGAATTGCAAATTCCCATCAAAGGAAAATTGAAGCGCATTAAAGCCAAACGGCCTTGAACTGTAACCAAGGATGGTATTGTAAATTTTATCATCCTTTCCAACTCCAGTTGAAAAGACACCAAATTGGCTTAAATATTTTAAAGATACGTTGTAAGCTGTGCTATCTTTCAAGACAACAGCGCTATCAAAATCCAGAGTGTTTTTCCACAATCCAATGTGTAAAGTAGAATTGCCATTTTCCCAAGAGTAAGAAGTGTATGGAACAAAATCTCCCATTTTGTACCTTAACGTTATTCCGGGATAAAACACGGTAGGCGATGAATTTATAATGTATTCACCAGATAACACGCTTTCAAAGTTTCCGATTGAAATTGGAATGTATGAAAAAACAGATACCGTAGCGTTCGACGTTATGGAACCTCCAAATATCCATCCGTATCCAGTTTGTATGGAAGCCTTAACATTCCCATTTTTCATTGAAAGTAGGGTTGAAAAAGGGCCAGTGTTGAACGAAAGAGATAAATTGCTTATCTGATTATCCTTATAGTTGTAAACCACCCAGTTTGATATCAAAGGCGTATCCATTGCCATGCCAAGACGATTTTGAGTTATCCAAAAAGCGTAATTATTTCTTTCCAGGTACTTTCCGATGGTTTCAAGCCCTCCAAGAGGAGAATAAGCGCTTATTTTCTTTTTCATCTCTAAAATTTTCAACGAACTTTTCATTCTCCGCTTTGATGATGTGATCGATGCTATGACTACGTTCAAATTCTTTTGAATGTTAAGATCTTCAACTTGAAAATTCGCTTTCTTTTCAAAAGAAGCGAAACTCACCGCGCTTTTTTTCACGTAAATATGGGGAAACGCCATGAATAGCGGAGGATTTATACTTATTCCTTCAAAGAAATCAGATCGTGAATGTGAATAAGCCAGAAGGTTTAATTCGTTGCGCTTCTTCTTTACCTCAACGCCAAAGTACTTTTGAGGAAAAACAAAAGGTTTTCCCAGCTCAACAAAGGCACCCATTTTTTCTTTTTTAAGGGGCGCTTTTATCGTAAATATAGATGGCAATATGAAAGATTTTTGCGGCACTACATTTAGATTTTTAGATATCAAACTCCTTCCTGGCTCCAACTTGTGGGCGGTGAAGTTCGTGGTTATTTCCAACAAAATCGGTTGGGCCAGAATGGTGGCGGCCAGCAAAATTAAGACCGCCACAAAAACAAAGCCCTTCACTTTTCTCACCGCTTTCCCAGCGCAGAAAGTCTCTTTCTAGCCAGGGAAGCTGCTCCAGAGCTTGGGAATTTTTTCAGGATGGTATGGTAAACCTGAACTGCGGCAGAAATTTGCCCGAGCTTTTCGTAAGACATTCCTATGTAATAAAATGCCTGAGGTACTCTCGGATCACTTCCAAAGAGTGAAACCAGATTAAAGAACGCGTCTTTGGCGCTTGAATACTTGCCGATTCTGTAGTACATCATTCCAAGTTCGTAAGCCGCATCCGGTGCCGAACTACTTGAAGGATATTCGTTGTAAACTTCTTTGAAATACTTCGCCGCATCGTTTACGTCATTTATGGATTGGTAGTACTTTGCTTCTATGTATAGAATTCCGCCCATCGCATTCGTTGACATCTTTTTCTTTAGCAAAGAATCCGCGATGGAATGGGCATCCTTTAGATCATTTTCCATCATGTAAGCGTACGCTTTGTGGAAAAGAAGATCATTTCTTGTTGAAAGCGTAGGCGTGTTAGACAAAATATTGTCAACGTAAGATGGTATTTTAGAGTATTTTCCAAGCTTTTCCAATGCGATAGCTTTTAAAACGTAAACTGACGCGGTATAGCGTCCCTCAAAATCGTATTTGATTATCCAGTCATACGTTTGCAAAGCCGAAGAGTAATCGTTTAAGTTCACGTACGATTGGCTCAAATAGTAAGCCGCGTTGAGTGCGAGATCCGGATCGAGAGTACGATTGTTCATAACGTCTTTCAGATAAGGCAAAGCCTTGGAGTACTCATTCGTATTGTAGTAAATTAGGCCCAAATTGTATTCCGCAACGTTTTTGGTTTCATTTGTACCAAGTGCAACGGCGTTTTCATATGAATTCTCGGCGTATTTGTAATTTGAATTTCCAAAGTAGATGTCTCCTTCCAACATGTAAGCCTTTGCCTTCATATCAGTGTCTTTAGTGCTCGCTATCAATTTATTCAAAACTTTTACAGCATCATCGTAATTTCCCTGCACATTGTACGTGTAAGCCAACCAGTAAGCGGCAGAATCGCTAACCGGGTCCACTATGTTAGCGAGTTTGCTGAATATGGAAACCGCCATCTTGTAATCTCCCTTTTCAAGGTAAGTCTTACCCTCTTGAAGTATTATCTGATTTTTCTGCGATGTGAACATTGGCTCCATTTTCTTGTACAGTTTGAGAGCATTATCGTAATCTTTCTGTTCACGATAAGTTGCCCCAGCGCTCAGGCCAGCGGAAAATCTGAGATTTGTATCCATTGCCCTTTCCAACACGTTAGTCCAATCTGAAATGGCATCTTTGTAATCCCTAAGTTTGTATTCAGTCCAGGCTTTTGCGTTAAGAGCTTTGTAAAGTTTTGAGTTCTCAGGTGCAAGTTGAACGGCTTTTTCAAAAGCGATAAGCGCTTTGGAATACTGCCCATTTCTGTAATAAGATTCCCCGAGTATTGTGTAAAGATCTGAGCTCCATATTGTAGGCGGATAATTTTCTATGGCTTGGCTCGCTGTTTTCATCGCTTTTTGAATTTCATTCATATTCAGCAAAGTGTACGCGCTGTAATAAGCCGCAGGTTCCAAAACGTTTGGATCGTTAGAATAGTTTGACACACTTGAAAAGAGTTGAAGAGCACGTTTGTAATCTTTTGTGTTGAATGCTATCTTACCAAGGTAAAAATTCGCCCAGGCTTTCCAAATATTTGAATGAACTTCAGAAAGCACTTTCTTGGCTTGTGAATACTTGCCTACTTTTACGTAAATGCTGCCCACTAAAACCTTTGCTTCATCTGAATATTTAGAAGAGGTGTAAAGGGATACAAAGTATGATATGGCATCGGAATACTTCCCAACATTCATGTAAGAATAACCCAGAGAATAAACCGTGTACTCGTAATCCGCCGAATTCTTTGGAAGGTACTCCAAAGCCTTTTTGTACTCACTCACCGAGGTTGTGTACTTTCCGAGTAGGTAATAAGCATCTCCTAAAAGTTCGTAAGCCTGTCCAACGTATTGTGCCGGCTCGGTGTACTTTGAAAGGAAAAGCTGAAGTTTTGAAATCACGCTGGACACTCCAGACGTGTCGCCATATTGTTTGTAAAGCTGTAAAGCGTTTTTAGCCCCCATCAACATGTCAACACCATTTTGATCGACAGTTTGAGCCAAAACTGATGACACCATAATGACACTTAGCAGCATTAATATGAACAACAAGAAAATTTTTCTTTTCATCCACAAGCACTCCTCTCGTTAGAAATTTTATTTTCACTACATTTTTCTTGTTAAATAACTTAAATGATACATAAGTTATGTTATCATCCTTCTGACAGTGGATACCCCCCTATCCCCCCTCAACATTTTTCAAGGTGAGACCCTCAAAAGGGTCTCATTTTCTTTTTTCAATCTTTCTAACGCCCTTATCTCGTTAGAATTAAGCCCTCTGTAAGCTCCCACTTTTAAATTCTTGTCAAGAGAAATTGGACCAAACGCAATTCTTTTGAGAGAAATGATGGGATGACCTACAAATTTAAAGGCCCTTCTTATCTCTCTCTTCTTTCCTTGCCTAATCGTGATTTTCACCACAGACATTTCTCCACTCTTTCTCAAAACTTCCACTTCCATCTTAGATGTGTATCCAAATGGCAATCTCACGCCCTTGCGCATTTTCTCAACAGTTTTATTTGAAAGGACGCCTTTCACGTTTGCAATGTAAACTCTGTCGATTTCATAACGAGGATGAAGCAATATCTGAGCCACTTCGCCATCATTTGTCAAAAGCAATAACCCAGACGTGTCTTTGTCTAACCTTCCCACTGGAAAAACATCTTTGTCAACATTTAACAGATCAAAAATGGTCTTTCTTCCTTGCGGATCGCTCCTGGTGGTTATATAACCAATCGGTTTGTTAAACATGTAATAGAGCTTCTTTTTTGGAGAGATTACCTTTCCATCTACTTTTACAACGTCGCCTTCATTTACCTGGACAAAATCACGCACCTTTTTCCCATTTATCGTTACTCTTCCATCCTTTACCAATTCTTCAGCTTTCCTTCTCGATGCCATTCCGCACATCCTTAGATACTTTTGAATTCTCAAATTTCAAATCCCCTTTCGGCAGAAACGAAAGATCTGGTATTCCCAAAACTTTAAGAAATTCATCTGTCGTGTAATAGACGTAGGGATGACCTTTTGAGCTCTTATCCCTCTTTCGTCTTATCATTTTCATAGAAAGCAATTCTTTTATTTGAGAAGAAGGCATGCTACCTTTAAAATCGTAAATACCTCGCATGGTTATGGGTTGATTCTTGGCGATTATAGCCAACACTTCCATTTGCGAAGGCGTTAACTCGCTAACTGATTTTCTGCGCAAATTAGAAACGCTTTCAGCGTATTGAGCTTTTGTGAAAAACGCATATTTTCCAGCCACGTTTTTCAACTCCACGCCATGCTTTTCACTTGAAAAATCTTCTTCTATGTCGTCTAAAATTTCCAATATCTCGGCCCTTTTTCCCTTTGTAAGTTTCATTAGTTCGTTTAAAGTTACCCCTCGTGCAGCCATTAACACCGCTTCGATTTCAGCCCTTAGCTTTACGTTCGTAAACGAACACCTCTCTTTTTATCGCATCCAATGAAATGAAGTTCACCCTCAGCAGTTCCAATATTGCCACAAATGTAACGACAGCCTCTAACCTATCTCTGGCCTTTAAAAGCAATTCGCGTATCTTTATTCTTTTTTTCTGACTTATGAACTCTTTGATCTCTTCAAGTTTCTTCGAAACGGAGTAAGATTCTTTTGAAATTTTGTAGACTTTTTTTCTGAGCTTTATCTCTTCTTCGACTGATTTCAACACTTCCCAAAAAAGGTTGGGAATTTGTTCCGTTTCTTTTTTCTCTTTTGTAGGAGGTAACACAGAAACAACGTACTCTCTTGAGTGAACATCATAAAGTTCTTCTAATTGGCGCGCCGCGTCTTTAACAAGCGCATATTCGTACACCCTTCGCGCTATCTGGTTTTGTTTTTCTATAGCGTTAGGAGAGGGTTCAAGCAACAATTTAGACTTTATTTCCATCAAGGTAGAGGCCATAAGCATGAAATCTCCCGCGGCTTCTATGTCAACTTCTTTCATTTCATTTACAAACTCAACGAATTCATCCGTTATTTCAGATATTTTAAGTTCTAACGGATTCATCTTATGCTTTCGCACCAAAAAAAGTAGCAGATCCATCGAACCTTCGAATTCGCCAGCGTGTACCTTAAGCTGGGAATTTTTTCTCGTTAATATAGGTTCATCGCCTCTCTAACTTTTTGCAAGGTTTCTCCCGCAACAAATCTCGCCTTTTTGTTGCCATCGTGTATGACGTCTTTCACAATTTGTGGATGAGCTTTCAATTCATCTATTTTTATCCATATTGGTCCTAATCTTTCTTTCATGCTCTCTATCAAGATCTTCTTACAATCTACACATCCAATTTTTGCGGACGTGCACCCTTTATGGATTTCATCCAATTTTTCTTGGGGCGTGCCAAAAGCTTTGTGGTAAGCCCAAACATTACACTTCTCCGGTGTTCCCGGATCCGTTCTTCGCATTCGTGCAGGATCGGTCTTCATGGGCATTATCATCTTCTTCAATTCTTCCTCATTGGTATCTATGTTTATAACATTCCCATAGCTTTTGGACATTTTTCTTCCATCGGTACCAAGCAATTTTGGAACTTTGGAAAGTAGTGTTTTAGGCTCTTTAAAGACTTCTCCGTAAAGAGAATTGAATTTATGCGCTATTTCTCGTGTTATCTCAAGGTGAAAGGCTTGATCTTCGCCCACGGGAACCCCATCAGCATTGTAAGCCAAAATATCGGCCGCTTGTAAAACTGGATAAGCGAGAAAGCCCAATGTGGAAATGTTTCGCTCTTTCAGTTCCCTCAACTGTTCCTTGTAGGTTGGAATTCGCTCCAGTCTTCCAAGTTGTACGATCATGGAAAGTAGCAAATGTAATTCCGCATGTTCTTTCACATTTGACTGCACAAAAACGACGCTTTTTTTCGGGTCTATACCACAAGCGAGGAATTCTCTGACCAACGTTTCCGTGTTCTCTTTTAACTTAGAAGTGTCTTCGTAACCAGTCGTCAACATGTGCCAATCTGCCACGAAAAAGAAGTTCTCACTTTCATTATCTTGAAGCTTAACCCAGTTTTCCAACGCTCCCAATAAATTTCCTATATGCAATTTTCCTGTTGGCCTCATTCCACTGACAATTCGCACTTTTTCCACTCCTCTTCACGCTTTTGAAAATTATACCATATAACCATTTTCACACCCTCATCCAAAAGATTTTTATCGTTCAATATGTCTAAAATTCAAAAGGTTTCGTGGTAATATTTCAATGTGGTCTTGATGCTTCTTTGTTTGAAAAAGGGGGAGCGAAATCATGAAAATAGCGGTGGTGGGATTTGGAGCCGCGGCGATAGGCTTTGTTAGCGAACTTGTTAATACTTCCCATGAAATACACATTTTCGAGCGTTCAAAAGACGTCTACAGTGCGAGCATAAGCGGCGTGAGATCGGATGGAAAGTTGTTCATTTCCAGTGATATGGGTGGCGATATTGAAATACCCCTTCCACTTCAAAAAGAAGTCGTTGACTATTACACGTCCAAATTGGAAAACGATGAAAGGAGCAATATTAAGAGGGGAACGTCATTTTCCGAAGAATCGCCTTTTTTCGTTCGCTTTTATTCTGAGGGTTTCGAACCGGTAAAATCTGAATTCTTTCACATTGGTACCGACAAATTACCGATAATCTTGAAAAAGATATACGATGAGTTTTCCGCAGCTTCAAACATTCATTTTCATTTCAACGTAAGAGTCGATGATGTGATAATTCAAAATGAAAAAGCGAAAGTGAAATCCGAAAATTTCGAAGATACTTTTGACATGGCGGTAATTTCCGTTGGAAGAAGCGGACACATGCTGATCAAGAAAATCGTAGAAAGAGATCCAACGCTCGTGCTTTCTGGTAACGTTGTAGACGTGGGCATAAGATATGAAGTGCCAAATCACGTGGTTAAAGAGTTAAACGAAGAAATGTACGAATTTAAAGTGCGCATGCGCGCAAAAACGGGCTACACGGTTCGAACGTTTTGTAACAATCCTTCTGGAAAAGTGGTCCTGGAAAAATACGACGATTTTGTCACAGTTAACGGCCATTCAACATCTGCAGCTTGCAGTGAAAATACGAATTTTGCCATTTTGTGTAGTACTTCTTTCACAGAGCCATTTAACGATCCCATAGGGTATGGCTCTTACATAGCAAAACTTGGAAACATATTGGCCGGTGGCAGAAAAGTTCTGGTTCAAACTTACGAAGATTTTGTCAATTGTAAAAGAACGAAAAAGCTGGGCCGTGTTAAACCAACTTTGAATGAGAATTCTTATGTTTTGGGAGATGTAAATTTGGTAATTCCGAGAAGAATTGCGCTTTCCATTTCAGAATTCATAGGAAAATTGGGAAACGTCGTTGAAGGCCTATCTTATCCTGACAATCTTCTTTACGCCGTTGAGGTGAAATTTTACAGCAACAAACTCAACAATGAAAAATACAAAAATTTGAAATTCATCGGTGATTGCAGCGGATATACGCGCTCCATAACTTATGCAACTGCTCATGGAAAGATGCTCGCAAGAAATTTGGGAGATGCTTGAACATGAAAATACTTCATTGTAGCGATCTACATCTTGGTAGAAAGCCAATGGGCTTTGTCATGTCAGAGTACTCGCAAAAAAGGTATGAAGATTATTTTAGAGCTTTTGAATTCATAACTGATGAGGCTGTTAAAGAAAAAGTTGACGCTGTCATTGTAAGTGGAGACCTATTTGATAGAAAAGAGCTTTCTCCAGATGTCTTAGAAAGGACGGAAAAATCTCTGAAAAAATTAAAGAACAACGGAATTCAAACCATATGCGTGGAAGGAAATCATGACAGAACATTCAAGGGAGACGAAAAATCGTGGCTGGAATATCTTTCAGAGGAGAGTCTTATTTATTTTTTAGAGCCTTTCGTTTTTGAAAATGGAAAGATATCGTACCTTCCCTGGGATGGAAAGAAAGGTTCGTACATTCAAATAGGATCTTTACGATTTTACGGCGTTGGCTATCAGGGATTCCAATTTCCGGAATACGTGAGAGAACTTGTGATGAACTTGGATTTGAACTATCAAAATATCGTTTTAATGCACACGTCAGTTGGGGATCCTGAAACTATTATGGGCTGTATTAGAAAAGAAGATCTGATCGACCTTGGTAGAAAGTGTGTTTACATAGCTGGAGGTCATATCCACACAAAACAGGCAGTTGAAGACATTCACCTCTTCGTCCCAGGGGCTCCAGAATATTGGGACATAGGTGAAAGAGGAGAAAAAGGCTTTTTCATTTACGAAAGTGAAAATGATAAAGTAACTTTTCACGAATCGAAAAGGAGAAAAAAGGTGGAAACCTTTATAAATCTCAACGATGGATCGAGCGACTCTTTTTTTCACGAACTTAAAAATTCTCTCGAAAAAAACAAGGTGGAAAAGGGATGCCTTTACGTTTTGAACGTGCGAATTCCGTTTGGCGTTTTTTTAAATGTCGATACGAAGGATGTGGAAAGAAAAATAGAAGAAATGGGCGCACTTAAAGCCTGGGTTAAAATAGGTTTTTCCAATTCTTCTTTTGAGGGGGAAATAGAATTAGTTGATGAAGTCCAAAAAATAGAAGAAGAAATCGTAAAAGAAAACCCTTTTTTCGCATCTCATTCTTTTGAAACTGTCCAAGCCTTGAACAAATTAAAAACCCTTCACAACTCACAAAACCTTGAAGATTCGTTTCAGGTTTTAGAAAAGCTTTTTGCGTTCTTCGGAGGAAGAAAAAAATGAAGATAAATAGCGTTGAGCTTGAAAACTTCAAAACACATGTTAAAAGTAAAGTGAGCTTTTCGAAAGGGTTAAACCTGGTACTGGGACAAAATGGTGCTGGAAAAAGCAGCATCCTACAAGCCATTGGTTTCGCTCTGGCAAATGTCAAAGGAGAAGGAAGCTACAAAGATTTCATAACAAATTTCAACGAAAGCACAACGGCGCTCGTAAAGGTATCTTTTACAGCCCAAGATGGACTTGAATACTCGATCGTAAGAAAAATAAACGAAAGTCATACCACATGGGATCTTCTTTCTCCCAGCGGAACAGTATGGAGAACACAAAATAAAGTCGTAACCGTTCTAAAAGAACTTACCGGAATTCACGGCAAAATGGATGACGTGTACAAACGCGTTATAACCGCCCATCAGAATGATATGACGTCCGTTTTTTCAATGACGGCTTCACAGCGAAAGAAATTCTTCGATGAACTTTTCAACACCCAGGTGTATAAAGAAATGTACAATTCCGAATTGAAGGCTTACAGCGATGAACTCGAAAATATGCAAATAGAACTTGATTTCAAACAAAATTCTTTAAAAGAGGAAACTCAAGAACTGGAAAATTTGAAAAAAAAGCACGATGAACTATCAAAGAATTTAGACGAAGCCAATCGCATTTTTAACAAAATTTCAACTGACAAGCTTTTAAAAGAAGAAAAATTAAAAGAATACGAAAAGATGCGGAACGAACTTGAAAAGCTCAAAACAACTAAAACAGAAAAAGAAAAGAGAGAAGAGAGTGCAAAAAAGAATTTGAACGAGTTAAACAAAAATTTGGAAAAAGCCATTCAGGCGGAAAAAACGTGCAAAAATTACAAATCTTACCACGATGAATACGAAAAACTTTACGAAAAACTTGAAGCAAAACAGAATATCCTTATCGGCGATGAAAAAAAGCTAGAAGCTCTTAGAGAAGAAGAAAAAAAGTTGTCCACTTTGAAAAATGAAAGAGAAAAGATGCTTGTCAACCTTTCGTCCTTTCAAAAAAGAAAAGAAGAAGTAGAAATGGAAATAAACGCCTTGAAAGCGCAAACGATAAATAAAGAAAAGACTCTACATGATGTAGAAAAAGAGTATGACAGACTTACTCAAGACTGTAATGAAAAAATGAATTGTTTAGAAAAAAAAGAAACTTTTCAGAAGAAAATTGAAAACACAATAAAGAAACTTTCAAAAATAGAAGCTGCGAAAAACGAGCTAATGAAAGATGAAATTCAAATTTCAAACGAAGAGCTTAAAAGATTAGAAAAGAAAGTAAACGAGGCAAAATCCATAAAAGAACACCTTGAAAGCTTAAGTGCCCAAAAATATTCCCTCATCGAAAAACTTAATAATCTGAGTGACGCTGAAAATTCTTTGAGTGGTGGAACATGTCCGCTTTTAAATGAAAAATGCTTGAATCTGAAGGGAAAAGACGTTTCCCTTTACTTCGATGAAAAAAAAATGAATCTGAAAAAAGAAATCGATATTTTGAATTCAAAGATCGAGAATATGGAAAATGAAATAAAAAACGCAAAAGAAGCGGAAATAAAGTTGATAGAAGAGAGAAAAAATGAAGAACTCTTTCAAAAAAAATTGGAAAGAATCAACGCGCTTAAAGAAGAAGAAAGAACTTTACTTGAAGAGATAAAAGACATTTTAAAAGTGGAAGAATTCTCTTTCAAAAAAATTGAAAAAGTAAACGATGAAAAACGAAAAGAGATAGAAAACTTAAAGGCGGAAATTAACTCGTTGGCTGGAAAAAAGGAAGAGATCAAGAAAAGAAGAGAAATGTTAAAAAAAGATCTGAAAGAACTGAAAAGTGCCCTTTGTTTAAAAGAAAAGAGCATTCAAAAGCTTTTGAATTTGGAATATGAAACCATAAAAAAGGTAAAAGAGAGTGAGAAAACTCTCAATGGATTCTCAAAAAATCAAAAAGAAGTTGAAGAGTTCCTGGCAAAAGTTAAAAAACGTAAGGATGAAATTTTAAAACTGCGCCAAAAACTAACAGAATTGAGACCTTTTTACGAAGAATACAATAAAAAGATAGAAATGGCAAAAGAAGTTGAACACTTGCTTTTGAAAGTAAGAGATGAAGAAGAAGAAAAGAAGAAAATAGAGGCTGAGCTAAGTGAGATCACAGAAAAAATAGAAAATCTTTCAAAGATTTACAATGAAAAAAAACACTTCAATCTTATGGAAGAGGCAAATTCAACGAATGAAAAATTAAAAGTGTTGAATTCCAAAATAACGGAAGTTAAAGGCGAGTTAATGGGCATAAACAGAGAAATTGAAAAATTAAAAGAAAAAAAGAAATTACTCGAAGAAATAGAAAAAGAGCTCTCTCTTTTGAAGAAGAAGAAAAAATTCGTTCAGGAATTCAGGAATATGCTGAATGGAATGGGAGGAAAGGTAGCTGAAAGATATAGAAAATACCTCGCCTCAAAAGCCACTTTCAAATACAGAGAACTTACCAATAAATCCGATAAAATAGAATGGAGAAATGACTACGATGTTCATCTTGTAAGCCAGATAAATGGAAAAATATCTGACAGGAGCTTTTCTCACCTATCGGGAGGAGAGCAGATGGTGGTGGCTCTGTGTTTGAGAGCCGCTTTAAATGAAATGTTTTCCACTTCTAAATTCGTCATCTTCGACGAACCAACGGTGAATTTAGACGCGGAACGTAAACGCGCACTATCTGAATACCTGCCAAAGCTCTTCAAAGATATGGAACAAGTCATAGTCATAACTCATGATGAGAGTTTCAGAGAAATGGCTGAAAAGATCGTATTCATTGAGAAAATAAACGGTGTAAGTCATGTAATAAACGAATGATCATGGAATTGGCCTTATTATCCAGGATGAAGGAGTTGCCTTTACGGTTTGAAACACAATCTTAGAGGTTTTAGATGCGTATTCACTTGCCAACTTGTAATTTGGAAAAACCCCTATGAAGAGCGCAGAAGTATTGGGATATGGTATTTCAAAAGCTGGTATTTGCTGGGCCCGAAGCATTCTAACGAATTTTAAAACTTTCTTTGGAAAGGCAGAAGAAAGTATTTGAATTGAAAAAGTCGTTCCAATTCCAGGATAAGCGAGAAAGTACTCTTTTCCCATTTTTGTGATCTCGTAATAATTGTTAAATGAAAGCGCACTTTTGAAGTCCTTTAGATCTGTTGAGTCTAACGTTGTGAGTGGATAAAGTGGAAGGACGTGTGAAGCGTTTTCTAAAAGAACGTTGTAATCGTTCAAAAAAGACGTTGGAATTCTAAAAGAGTTAAGGTGCTCATTTACATTTTTAAAATCATTCAAAAGCGTCTTCGTAACGGTCTCGTCGTTTGAAAGCCGTGAATTTAACCTTTGAACATCTAACTTCGTGCCAATAGTGATTAACAAGAGCCCAACTCCCACTACAGTTAAAATCACGTCTGTTAAGCTCATATTCGTTCCCCCCACTTAAAATTTTCAAAATCCGCACAATACAAGTATACCATTATTCGCAAAAAAATGCCTCTTCCTCTTGAATCACTAAAATTTCTGTGGTAGAATATAAACAGCGAATTGATTGCGCGGTAGTGTAATGGCAGCACACGGGATTTTGGATCCCGGCGTGGAGGTTCGAATCCTCCCCGCGCAGCCAGGGTAAGGATCCAACTTGGGAGGTTCGAGGCGCTCCCTAAAATGTTTTAAAAACATAATGAAACCCCGCATAAAGCGGGGCTTTTTCTTACTCCCTCGTTTACACCCTCATTTTGAGGGAGTATCTTTTTCAAGGTATTCTGTTATTAGTCGACGGATTAGTTCGCTCATAGAGATGTTCATATCTACGGCTCGATGTTTAATTTCTTTTATCTGCCATCTTTCTAATTGAATACCGACTTGCTCTTTTCGTTTGTCTTTTTCCTCCATTCATATCACCTGAAAAGTGAGAGGGTAAATCCCCCTCACAATTCTATCTCCTCATGGACATATGAAATCCAATTATCATTGTAAAGTGGTCCATTTCTCCAAACGAAGTCGCCGTTTTCTATTTTTTCAAGAGCTTCTTGGATGTCTTTTGAGTTTGAATCTTCAAGCAGTTCATTATATGCCGAATCTTCTGGATCAAGTTTGTATTCATCGTATACAACTGTATTTTCATCTGTTTTTTCAAGTTTGAATATCCACAAACTCTCGTCTTCTAAATCGTACCAAACTTTCTGTTTTTCACCACTCTCGACAAACTCCTCGAAATTCACATCATACTCTTTTACAAATTCTTCTTTTCTCATTTTTCATCCTCCCTTTCTTCTTTGTGATACATCTATATTCTATCATATAAT
>NZ_JBPNHS010000025.1:0-102311 GCF_054006115.1 Mesoaciditoga sp.
ACGTTTTCTGACGTGATTTCATTTTCAAAATTTATACGCCCCATCGTGTACTTTTTGCACTTCACATCTTCTATCGTTTTTCTGTAGTGAGTAACCATTATCGAAAAATCGTTCCTTCGATTAAGTTCTTTGGCCAGAGCAGTTGCCAGCGCTTCGCCTTCGTATGGGTTCGTGCCGGCACCGAATTCATCTATCAAGATAAGTCCGTTTTGAGGAAAGGAAATCGTTTTTGCCATGGAATCCATCTGTTTTGCGAATTTCGAAAGGCCGTTGTTTCCTTCGTCCGATCCTATATACCTTATCCATTTTATGTGTGGTAAAATAACGGATTTCGCGGGCACTAAGAACCCATAAGATGCCAACGCGCAAAGCAAGCCAATGGTTTTGAGCGTCGTCGTTTTGCCTCCCATGTTCGGGCCGAAGATCATCGTTAAACCTTTTTCAAATACACCGTTTAAGGGCGTGTAAGTGTATCCCATTTCTTCAACGCTGTGTTTTATTTCAGGATGAAATGCGAAGCGTATGTTCATTTTCGAATCGAATTCAGGATAGATCCATCCCCATTTCAACCCGCGAAGCTTTGCAAGCGACAGATCGAATTCGGATATCTTACGCTTTTCTTCTTTTAAACGCTCTACATGCTGTGAAAGCGTATCGCAAAGGCGCTTTACCTCTTTATCCTGAGCGATTTTCAGCGCGCTTTCGCAATCAGATAATTCCCTTTCAAGCGACAGTATTTCATCTGTGGGCCTCAGAACGAACGTGTAACTTTGTATTCCCTCTCTTTCCACCATTACCAAATCTGAAGAGAGTATTTCTTTGGATTTTCTTCTTTTCAAGATGAATTTCCTATCTTTTACTTTTATCCCAAATGCTTTTTCGACCTTTTCCGCTTGCACTTTGTAAAGAGCGCCAATTTTCGATTGAAGTTTTACGCACTTTTTTGTCAGTTTTTCTATAGTTTCGTTGAAAGGGGCGAAGGCGTAGGAGGCGCTGTTTTGTGGGTCAAGTATTTCCCATATATCTTGCAGTGAAGCGAAATACCCTTCAAGGCAGTTATCGGTCAACTCTTTCAAAATTTTATGATGATGAATAAACCTTTTTATCTCAAAGATGTCCACGCTTGTGGATGTGCCTCTTTCCAGGCTTTGCAAGCTTGCCGAAATTTCGTGAAAGTCGCTTAAAATGTGCTCTATTCTGTTTCTGGATTTTTCACATTTTTCAACTTTTTTCAAGAAGTCATAATTCGTTTTCAATTCCTCTTCGTTTAGGGGTTGAAGATGGAGAAAATCCTTTTTGGCGAAGATGCTTAGGGGTTTGAAGGAATTTATAATTTTTTCGAATGAGGTGAATTTTTTGGTTTGTTCATCGAAAAATGCCGGAGCGGATTGCTCCGGCGTTTTTCTTATCATTCTGGTTTCCACCTCAAAACGGGATATCTTGCGGCGCGTGTGTCGTCTAAGCGCCTAACCGGCGTCGTGTGCGGTGCGGTTTTAAGTTTTTCTGGGTCTTTTTTGGCTTCTTCCACTATTTCTTTTACTATTTCTATGAACCTATCGAGCGTATCTTTCGATTCCGTTTCCGTAGGCTCTACCATGATGTCTTCATGGACGATGAGTGGGAAGTAAACCGTCGGTGGATGAATTCCATAGTCAAGCATGCGTTTCACAACGTCCAACGCCTTTATTCCCTTGTCTTGAAGTGGCGTCGTACTTGCCACGAATTCGTGCATGCATATGCTGTTGTGAGGAACTTCAAGGAGCTTGGAAATGGCCACTCTTAAGTAATTGGCGTTGAGCACCGCCATTTCGCTCGCGCGTTTTATTCCTTCTTCGCCCATCGTAAGGATGTAAGCGTAGGCTTTGACCAAAACTGTGAAGTTTCCGTAGAAGCTTCTCACCCTGCCGATGGTTTTTTTGCTTGAATAATCAAGTGCGTACTTGTCTTTTTTCTTAACAACCCTTGGAACCGGCAGGAAATCTTTAAGGAATTCTTTAACTCCAACCGGCCCAGAGCCTGGTCCGCCCATGCCGTGAGGCGTTGAGAAGGTTTTGTGGAGATTGAGATGGACAACGTCAAATCCCATATCTCCAGGTCTAACCTGTCCCATTATGGCGTTAAGGTTCGCGCCATCGTAATACATCAAGCCGCCGGCATCGTGAACGGTCTTGGCTATTTCCAGAATGTTTTCTTCAAATATACCCAACGTGTTTGGATTGGTAAGCATCATGCCCGCCGTATGAGGACCGACCACTTTTTTCAGTTCGTTGACGTCGACCATTCCACGATCGTCTGACTTTATCTCTATCACTTTGAAGCCGTTCATCGCAGAAGAGGCCGGGTTTGTTCCGTGAGCGGAATCTGGGACTATGATTTCGTCCCTTTTAAAGTCCCTTCTGCTTCTATGGTATTGCCTTATTATGGCTATTCCGGTGTATTCGCCGTGCGCGCCGGCAGCGGGTTGGAGCGTCATCGCATCCATGCCCGTTATTTTTTTGAGAGCTTCTTCAAGTTCGTACATGAGTTCGAGCGCGCCTTGAATGGTCTTTGGATCCTGATACGGATGTATCTCAGAAAATCCGGGAAAACTTGCAACCCGTTCGTTCAATTTGGGATTGTATTTCATCGTACAAGAGCCCAACGGATAGAATCCCGTATCTACCGCGTAATTCAGCCTGGAAAGGTTCGTGTAGTGCCTTACAACGTCCCCTTCTGTAACTTCAGGGAGCTTTGGCGCGTTTTTTCTGGCGAATTTGGAGTTAATCTTGTACGGCTTTACATCCATCTTTGGAGGAATGAATCCCCTTCTGCCTTTTTTGGATATTTCGAATATCAATTCCATCTCACATCGCCTCCACAACGGAAAGCAAGCGCTCTATGTCTTCGGCGGTATTCGCTTCCGTGGTACAGAAAAGCAGATCATTTTTGGAAAGGAGCTTTTTCAGTTTGCTCTTTGTTCCACCGAACATTCCAAGATCTAAAGGCCCTATTATGTTGTTTTTGAGGAGCTTTCTCTTGAGTCTGAATATGTTGAGATCCGTTTCCACGACGAATTCGTTGAAGAATTCCCCGCTGAATTTCCTTTTGAAGTGTCCGGTTTTTTCGAGACGCTCCAAAAGATAATGAGATTTCGAAATGTTGTTTTCGCCTATTTCTCTTAATCCTTCAGGCCCTACCAGCGAAAGATACGTCGCGGCGTAAAGCGTTCCCAAGGCGTGGTTTGAACAGATGTTTGATGTGGCCTTTGCGCGGCGTATATGCTGCTCTCTTGCTTGAAGCGTCATAACGTAGCCGCGTTTTCCATCCACATCCACCGTTTCTCCTATTATCCTTCCCGGCATCGTTCTGACCAATCTTTTATCGTCCCTTATTGCGAATATTCCGAAGGAAGGACCTCCAAAGTTCATTGGAATTCCAAGCGGCTGCCCATCTCCCGTGACGATGTCCGCTCCAAAGTTTCCGGGAGCTTCCAATACTCCCAAAGAAATGGGGTTAACCACAACGATCATGAGTATGTTTTTTGACGCTTCTCTTATTGCCTTTAGATCCTCGATAACGCCGAAGAAATTCGGATATTGAACTATAACGCCCGCAGTTTCATCGTCTATTTTCGCTTTCAAGTCCTCAATTGAAAGCATACCGCTTTCGTCGTGTTGAACGGTTTCTATTTTCAACTGAGGTCCGCTTACGTAAGTGTTTATGGTTTGAAGGTATTCAGGATGAAGTGAATCGGCAACGAGTATCTTGTCTTTTTTTGTAAATCTTGCGGCCATCAAAGCGGCTTCGGCGGTTGCCGATGCGCCATCGTACATGGAAGCGTTGGAAATTCCCATTCCGGTTAGCTCGCACATCATCGTTTGAAATTCGAACATCATTTGGAGTGAACCCTGGGAAACTTCCGCTTGATAAGGCGTGTAAGCCGTGTAGAAATCGCCTCGCGAAACTATTTGGTGAACGGCGGAAGGGATCACGTGATTGTATATGCCACCGCCCATAAAATAAGTGTAACGCTGCGCGTCCGCGTTTTTTGAAGCCAATTCTTTTAACTTCAAAAAGACGCTGTATTCATCTTTGGGATCGTCTAATCCCATATTTTTAACGCGTCTGTCTTGAGGAAGGGGAGAGAAAAGTTCGTTTACGCTTTTGACTCCTATCGCTTTTAACATTTCCTCGACTTCGTCTTCTGTGTGAGGAATGTAAGAGTTCATGACTTATCCCTCTTTTCTCGATATGATTTAAGGGCGATTCTAAGAACCGCCCTTTTGGCAATTTGAAAATTATTCAGCTATTTTCTTTTTGTATTCGTCTTCGCTCAACAATTTGTCCATTTCGGAAGGATCGGAAACTTCTATCTTTGCTATCCATCCATCTTTTTCGGCGGATTTGTTTATCGTTTCTGGAGCGTTTTCGAGTTCTTCGTTCACTTCAACGACTTTTCCGCTCACTGGTGCGTAAACATCGCTCGCGGATTTCACGGATTCAACCGAGCAAAGCGTTTCGCCAGCTTTTACTTCTTTTCCAACTTCTGGCAATTCAACGTAAACTATGTCTCCAAGTTCGTTTTGAGCGTGATCTGAAATTCCCACCGTTGCTATTTTTCCATCCAATTCGACCCATTCGTGAGATTCTGTGTATTTTTTCATCTCTTAAATCCTCCTCTTCATGTAATTTATTTTCCAGATTTTACACTGCCTCTATAGAAAGGCGTTTTTATCACATTTGCGCTCACGTGTTTTCCGTGTATTTCCACGAAAACTTCCGTTCCAAGCTTTGTGTATCCCTTCGCCAAATACGCCAATGCCAAAGATTTACCCAACGTTGGGGATTTCGTGCCGCTTGTTATATAACCTATCTCTTTTCCATCCGCCGAAAACACCTTGTATCCATGGCGGGCTATTCCTTTGGAAATTTCCAATCCCCTTAACCTGCGGGTTAAGCCTTCTTCTTTTTGCTTCAACAACACGTCTTTTCCGGTGAAATCCTTGTCGAAATCTATCGTCCATTTCAATCCGGCTTCCAACGGTGTGGTCGTGTCATCTATGTCGTTTCCATAGAGCATGTAGCAAGCTTCGAATCTGAGGGTGTCTCTCGCGCCCAATCCACACGCTTTGATATCGTACGGTTTTCCTATTTCTAACAATTTTCTCCACATGGCTTCAGCGGCTTCCGGGTTGAAGTAAAGTTCAAAACCGTCTTCACCGGTGTAACCCGTTCTTGAAACGATGCATTCAATGCCATTTACCCTTCCCGTGGTGAAATGGTAAAATTCTATTTCAGAAAGGTTTACGCCGGAAATCTGGCTTAATATTTCTTCCGCTTTTGGTCCCTGAAACGCGATTTGCGCGTATTGATCTGAGAGATTGGTAACTTCAACGTCGTACCCTTTGCTTTGTTTCTTTATCCAGTCAAAGTCCTTGTCAGTGTTCGAAGCGTTTACAACGAGGAAAATCTTTGTTTCCGAAAATCTGTAAGCCAAAAGATCATCCACGATGGTTGCGTTTTCGTAGCACATGGGGCTGTAGCAAATCTGCCCATTTTTGAGTTTGGAAACCGAGTTCACGATCAGATGATCGACAAATGGTATCGCGTCTTTCCCTTCTACCAAAATTTCTCCCATGTGGGAAACATCAAATATTCCCACTCTTTCCCTTACCGCTTTATGCTCTTCCAGAATGGAGGTGTATTGCACGGGCATTTCCCAACCGCCAAAATCCACCATTTTTGCTCCCATTCTTTTGTGCTCTGCGTTAAGAGGAGTCTTTTTTAAAGCCATCTCAGCTATTCCTCCTTTTTTTCAATTTCTTCAAGCAATTTTTTTGCTTTTTGCAAATCTTCTTTCAAAACTAACAGCTCTTTGGGGCTTTCTTGACCAAAATAGGCGCTTCCGCCGTATGGAACTGTTGAATCTCGCATTTGAACGAAAATCCCATTTTCTTCCAAGAAGCCTTTTGCTATTTCAGCCTTTATTCCACTTTCGTAAAACTCAAGCACGACTAGATTTTCATCGTCTTTGTCCATCTCTCACCATCCTCTCACTTCAAAACGAATTTCTTTCTCATCCACTTTGGCGTACGCGTATTCACCGTTTTTCAGGGCTTTCCAATTATTTCCGAATTTTTCCGTCGAAAAAATCACGATATCATTTTCCAATTTGTAAAAGATGGAATGATAATCATCATCGTCTTCTTTAACCTTTCTGAACGCGTACAGCTCTTCTCCATTTGAGATAAAAGCGTTTAAAGATGTGTATTCGTAATTTTTTTCTATTTCACCGAAAGTTGATTTCATGGCTTGAACAACGTTGTTGAATGCTTTTAAATGAAAGAGAAATTTTTCAAAATAGAATTGCGTGTCAATTTTCAAAGGATGTGAAAAATTATTTATCGCGCCGTTGTGCGCAAAGGACCAATCTTTTCCATTGCAAGAGGAAAGCAAGGGATGGGAAAACGAAGCCTTTACGTCTCCACTGGTGGTTTTTCTAGCGTGAATTAGAGCGATGTTCGCTTCTTCCAGAATGTCTTTCACTTTCCATATGGGTTGGGCGCTTTTTTTCAATGTAAGTCCTTTTTTCGAATAAAGCGCCATCCCCCATCCATCGCCGTGCGGAGAGTGTTTCCCATGTAACGCCTGTTCCACAACGACCTTAAAATAAGGTTCAATTTTTGTAATTTTTGGTGAAGCCAACGACACCATTCTACACATTGTTATCACCACCAAAATAATATCACAAAAAACGATCGCGCGAGATCAAAAACTTAAAGAATTCTTTAAGTTTTGTAGCATATTTTGACAATTCACGCCGCCACCCATTCCTGTTTATGAGAAATACTTAAAGATGTCGTGATTTCTTGCTTTCCAATTTTCATCATTTACTTTTAAATTGATTTTTGAATTTTTGAACTTGACTTTTTTAAAAATTAGTACTATAATGCAAATGATTATCATTAATAAAAACTGTAAAAGAGGCAAAGAAGATGTTACAGAAAAAGTGGAGAATGACCAATCAAAGAAGGGTTATTCTTGAAGAATTGAGAAACTCAAAGGAACATTTATCGGCGGACGAGCTTTACATAAGGGTCAAGAAAAAACTTCCCAATGTAAGCATAAGCACCATTTACAGAAATTTGGAAGAATTGGCGGAGCATGGGCTAATAAGGAAGTTAGGCCCTCAAAAGGTACAGAAAAGATTCGATGCCAACATCCAACCACACTTTCATATAAGATGTGTAAAATGTGGGCGCATAGATGATGTGCCGTTTTCAATGGTTTCCGAAGTGAGTCAAGCTATCAGGGAAACTACTAATATGGTTGAAAAAATAACAGGCTACGATGTTTTGGGCTATCATCTGGAATTTTTAGGAATATGCCCAGAATGCCGAAAGAAAGAGGAAAAAAAGGAGCGTGAAAGAAATGGCCGTTAGAAAGATAAAAAAAGATGTCTACGCCGTGGGTGCCATTGATTGGGATAGAACCCTTTTTGATGAGATTATTCCACTTCCAGATGGAACCAGCTACAACTCTTACGTTGTATTTGGAAGTGAGAAAACGGCACTGATTGACACGGTAGATCCCGAAAAAGAAGAGGAACTTTTTGAAAATTTAAAAGAGTTAAACGTAAAGCGTATAGACTACATAGTATCGAATCACGCGGAACAAGACCATTCAGGAGCGATTCCAAAGGTTTTGGAAGCGTTTCCGATGGCAAAAGTTGTTACCAATGAAAAATGCAAGGGATTCGAAAAAGATCTGCTTCTCATAGATGACAAAAAATTCATAACGATCAAAGATGGCGATACGCTGTCCTTAGGAAACAAAACGCTTAAATTCATTTTTACCCCATGGGTGCATTGGCCAGAGACGATGTCTACTTATTTGGTGGAAGACAAGATCATGTTCACCGGCGATTTCTTTGGCTCACACATCGCTTCAAGCGATCTGTTCGTCAAAAATGAGGCCAAAGCTGTTGAAGATGCAAAGCGTTATTACGCTGAGATCATGATGCCTTTTAGAATGCCAATAAGGAGCAATTTGAAGAAAATAGAAAATTATGATATTGATTTCATAGCGCCAACTCATGGTCAGGTTTACGATAAGCCGGAATTGATCTTGAACGCGTACAAAGAATGGGTTTCGGAAGATGTTAAGAACAAAGTTGTCATTCCGTATGTTTCCATGCATGGCAGTACGCAAAAGATAGTTGATCGTCTTACAAGCGCACTAATGCAAAAGGGTGTGGAAGTTAGACCTTACAACGTTATAACCGCGGATATCGGAGATGTGGCCATGTCCTTGGTGGACGCCGCCACGATAGTTGTTGCGTCTCCAACGGTGTTGGTTGGGCTCCATCCGGTAGCGGCTTACGTTTTGTCGTTCATAAATGCCATAAGGCCTAAGGTGAAATTTGGAACTTTCATAGGTTCCTACGGATGGGCAGGTCAAGCTGTGAACCAGGCAAAGGCGTTAACGTCTAATCTTAAGGTGGAAATGCTTGAACCAATTCTGATCAAAGGCCATCCAAAAGCCGAAGATTTCAAATCTTTGGACAATTTAGCGGAAGAAATCCTTAAAAAGCATGAAAAATGTGAATACGTTAAATGAAAATAAAGAAGGAGTGATGAAGTATGGAAGAAAGAAAAATACCCTTAATAGGTGATAAATTTCCAGAATTGGAGGTTCAAACGACGCATGGCAAGTTGAAATTGCCAGACGAGTTCAAGGGAAAATGGTTCATTCTTTTCAGCCATCCAGCAGATTTCACACCGGTGTGTACAACGGAATTCGTGGCGTTTCAAAAGAGATATGAAGAGTTCAAAAAATTGAATTGTGGTCTCATAGGTTTAAGCATTGACCAGGTGTTTTCTCACATCAAATGGGTTGAATGGATAAAGGAAAACCTTGATTACGATATAGAATTTCCAATCATAGCGGACGATACGGGAAATGTTGCCAACGAATTGGGAATAATCCATCCTGCAAAAGGAACGAATACGGTTCGAGCAGTTTTTGTTGTCGATCCGGACAGTGTGATAAGAGCCATGCTCTATTATCCACAAGAACTTGGAAGAAATATGGACGAAATACTCAGAATGGTTAAGGGCCTACAATTGGCAGACAAAGAAGGAGTTGCGATACCGGCAAATTGGCCAAACAACGAAATCGTAAAAGACGATGTTATCATTGGACCAGCTTCTTCATTTGAAGAAGTCAAAGAAAGGGAAGAAGCCGAAGCAAGAGGAGAAATAAAGTGTTTTGACTGGTGGCTTTGCCATAAAAAAGCATAACTTCAACAAGGAGGGTTTAAACATGACTGAAAAGAAACAGATTTACAAATGTGAAGTTTGTGGAAATATTGTAGAAGTCTTACACGAAGGATCAGGCGAGCTCGTGTGCTGCGGCAAGCCTATGAAATTGTACGAAGAGAAGACGGCAGATTCGGCCGTTGAAAAGCACGTACCCGTTATAGAAAAGATGGGAGACAAGGTAAAAGTCAAAGTTGGAAGCGTGCCACATCCAATGGATGAAAAGCATTATATAGAATGGATAGAGCTTATAGTGGATGGAAAATCTTACAGGCAGTTCTTGAAACCAGGTGACGCCCCAGAAGCCATTTTCGATTTGAAAGTTTCAGATGATACGAAATTAGAAGCGAGGGAATATTGCTCTTTACACGGATTGTGGAAAGGGTGATTTGAATGAAACTGAGTGAAAAAATGGCGGAAGCCATAAACAAGCAGATAAATGAAGAATTCTATTCCGCGTATCTTTATTTGGCAATGGCATCTTATCTTGAATCGCAAAAATTAAAAGGAGCCGCCACATGGATGGAAATCCAATACCAAGAAGAGATAAGCCATGCAATGAAATTTTACGCTTATATGAACGAAAGAGGAGCCAGAGTGGTTTTAAAAGCCATAAAGGAACCTCAAAAGGAATGGAATTCCATGTTGGAAGTTTTTGAGGACGCGTACAAGCATGAACAATACATAACCTCTTTGATAAACGATCTGGCAAATCTTGCCATGGAAGAAAAAGATCACGCCACATTGGCGCTTTTACAGTGGTTTATCAACGAGCAGGTTGAAGAGGAGGCCAATACATCCGAGATCGTCGACAAGATAAATTTCGTCAAAGATTCTCCGAATGGCCTTTACATGCTTGATAGGGAACTTGGACAACGTCCAGCAACGACCACTACGCAAGGGGAGGAACAAGCATGAAAAAGATGACAGAGGAATTTTTAAAGGCGGCTTTTGCCGGTGAATCCCAAGCTCATATGAAGTACACCATCTTTGCCGAAGAGGCTGAGAAAAAAGGAATGAAGAATCTTGCCAATCTGTTTAAGGCCATTGCTTACGCGGAATACGTGCACGCGAAAAATCATTTGAAAGCGTTGGGGCTTGTTGGCGATACTGCCGACAACGTTCAGGCGGGAATAGATGGAGAAAGCTTTGAGATAGAGGAAATGTACCCAGTTTACAACAACACCGCTGATTTTCAAGGTGAAAAGGAAGCCGTGCGCACCACGCATTACGCGTTGGAAGCTGAAAAGATTCATCAAAAGATGTACATGAAGGCAAAGGAATTGGTTGAAAAAGGTAAAGATTACGCCGCGGAAAAAGTTTTCATTTGTCCCGTGTGCGGTTACACGCACGAAGGTGGAGACTTGCCAGACAAATGCCCCGTTTGTGGAGCACCAAAAGAAAAGTTCGTTGAATTTTCCGCTTGAGTTGAATCTTGTTTTCTAACAACAAAGCCGCTTATCAAAAGCGGCTTTGTTGTTTTAAAGGCTTGCCAATGTGATTGAAAGTACTATGCAACCTGATATCACAATTCCACCACTTATTGCCAGCATGGATTTTAAACGTGGCATTTCAAAAAGAACGCTTAACAGTGAACCCGTCCACGCTCCCGTTAAAGGAAATGGTATGGCAACGAATGCCATTATGGCCCATAAACCGTATCTTTCTATTTTTTGACGATGTTTTTGTTGGCGTTTTTGTGAAAATTTTTCAATTAAATTCCCCAATTTTGGAAACTTCTTCTTTATCCAAGGCATTATCGCATCGAAAAAAAGTATTACAAATATTGCCGGAATCAAGTTGAAAATCATGGATACTATGGTGACAAGAATGGGATTTAAATGGTACACCATGATTCCCAAAGGAATCGCTCCCCTTAATTCCGAAATTGGTGCCATTGCCAAAAGAATCACTTGAATCAATGGATTCATTTTTCTCTCCCACCTGAGTGCGATTTGATGTTATAGAAATCAAAAGCCCAATTTATTACACGCAATTATACATGAAAAGAAAACCATTTTTTGCGCGTTTCAAAATCATTTGCATTGAAAGCTCAAATTTGGTAGTATATCAAATAGGGGATGCTTGGGATGCTTTCAAATTGGCTTTGTTTTAAAGCAAAGTTAGGGAGAAGGCATCCCTGCTTTATTTGTCGCAAGGTACGATTTTTTGAATTGTGAAAAGAGGGAATTGGCTTGATAGAATTCGATGATAGAAAAATTCTAAATTTCTTGAGAAGGGTTGAATATTGGGAAAACTTCAGCGAATATTCTCTTGGTGAAATTTCTAAGATATCGAAGGTAGAATTTTATGAAAAGAAATCTATAATTTTCACCGAAATAGAAAAGGGAGAACGAATTTACATTGTAAAAAAGGGAAAAGTTAAAATATTGAAGATGTCTCCTTCTGGCAGGGAATTCATAATAAAAATTATGGAAAGAGGAGAAGTGTTTGCAGAGTCACTACTTTTCGAAGATGGTAATTATCCCGCCACGGCTGAAACTATGGAAGATACATTTTTAATTGTTATTCCCAAACGCGAGTTGGAAAAGCTCATAGCTTTGGATAATAAAGTCGCCGTTGATTTTGTTAAAACCATGGCTCACCGTTTAAGTTTTCTATCTAAAAAAATGGAAAATCTTACCATGGACAACTCTATTGGAAAAGTTGTATTTCTAATTCTCGATTTCCTGAGAAGAAAGTCTAACGGAAAAAACGAGAACAGGGTTATTTTGAATGTTAAAAGGAAAGAACTCGCAAACATGATAAATATCTCCAGAGAAAATTTCGAGAGAATCCTTACTTATCTGAGCAAGTTGGGCTTGATTGATGTTAAAAAGAACGAGGTAGTCGTTAAAGACTTGGAAAGTTTAAAAAGTATGATGTATCAAAGTTGAACAACAAAAAAGGAAGGCTTAAAAGCCTTCCTTTTTTGTTTAATTTCCATTGAGCATCGCTTCAAGATCTTTTTCAACGCTATCAATTTGTTTTAGCTCAAATTTATCCACGAGAACCTTCAGAACGTTTGGTGACACAAAAGCCGGCAATGTTGGACCAAGTCTTATCTTCTTCACGCCCAACGATAAAAGGGCATTGAGAATGATAACAGCCTTTTGTTCGTACCAGGCGATATCAAAGGAAATTGGCAAATCGTTAACACTTTTTACGCCAAACAATTCTGTCAATTTGGAAGCTATTACAAGCCAACTGTAAGAATCATTGCATTGTCCGGCGTCTAAAACTCTTGGAATACCGTCTATTTCCCCAAGATTCAATTTGTTGTATCTGTACTTTGCGCATCCTGATGTGAGTATGACCGCATCTTTTGGTATTTTCAAAGCCAATTGTGTGTAATATTCTCTTGATTTCATTCTTCCATCGCATCCAGACATAACGAAAAATCTTTTTATCTTTCCGCTCTTAACCAACTTTTCCAATTTGTCCAGAGTTTTCGTAACTGTTTCGTGCGCGAATCCTATTGGTATAGTTCCACTTTCAAGCTGCTGGGGTGTTTTTCCTATTTCCAAGGCCATCTTTATAACCGGTGAAAAATCTTTTGGCTTTCCATTTGCCCTATCTGGAATATGTTTAACTCCGGGCCATCCAACGAGTCCTGTGGTAAATAGCCTATCAATGTAACTGCTTTTTGGGGGGGTTAAGCAGTTTGTATTCATGATTATCGGACCATTGAACTTTTCAAACTCCTCGTTTTGTTTCCACCACGCATTTCCGTAATTTCCAACAAGGTTGGGAAACTTCTTGAAAAAAGGATACGCATTTGCCGGTAACATTTCACCATGGGTGTACACGTTCACACCAGCTTCTTTTGCCTGTTCAAGGAGTTCTTCGAAATCTTTTAAATCGTGCCCACTCATTAAAATTGCAGGTCCTTCTTTTACACCTATGTTCACCATTGTAGGTTCTGGATTACCGTAAGTGCTTGTATTTGCCATATCAAGGAGTTCCATTGCTTTTAAGCCCATTTTTCCAGTTTTCATAACGTAGTCAAACATTTCATCCACGCCGTTTTTGTCATCCGCTGTAGCGTAAAGGGCTTCTTCTAAAAAAGAAAATAGTTCTTCGTTTTTGAAACCCAAAATGTAAGCGTGTTCCAAGTATGCGGCCATACCTTTTAAACTTATAACCTCGAATTCTCTTAAGGACCTAAGTGTTTCATCGAGAGTTGGGTCTGACATTATTCCAACTGTTTTGGCCTTTTCCAAAAGCTCACTCTTTTCTCCTGAACTTTTCCATTGGGCACAATCGGGGACTTTCTCGTCGTACTCCTTTGAGAATTTTTTCTTGTAAGCGTCTAAGAATTTCTTTCTCACAATTTCTCTTTTTTCGAACGCTTCATTTATCCATTCAACAAATCTATCTGGATCAAAATTGACGTTTGTTATTGTGGAAAAAAGACCCTTTGCCACGAAAATGTCCGCCTCTTCGTCTTTTACGTTCAATTTTCTCGCATTTGTTGCCCAAAAAGATATACCCTTCAGTAAGTAGATCAAGAGATCTTGAAGTGAAGAAACTTCGTCTGTTTTTCCGCAGACTCCTACTTTTGTACACGCTTTGTTGTTTAAAGTTTCTTGGCACTGATAACAGTACATAACGTCTTCCTCCTTTTTCTGTATGATTCTTTGTATTCATTATACAGATTTTGAAATCAATTTCTGTGACAATAATCACTTCTTGATTTACATCCTTCGGTAACTTTTCCACCGCTTTTCCAAGAAAATTTTCGTAATGTCCAAATGGAGTTTGAATAACCTGAATAAGACGAAAAATTGTGCTAAAATCTCAAAGTGGACACGTCAAGGAGGACGGAGATGGAACTTAATTTTTCTAAAATTATCGATCTTTCTCATGAAATATCGGCGGACATGCCTATTTGGCCCGAAGATCCAAAAACTGAAATTTCTATTTTCAATCATGAAAATTACAGTGTTGAAAGGCTTTGCATTGGTACTCATAGCGGCACTCATATGGGAGCGCCAAAACATTTTGGTTTCAAAGGGAGCGTTATCGATCTGAGCGCTGAAGAGCTTTTTTTTAAGACGGTTGTTGTGGATGTATCCCGGAAAAAAGATAATTTTGTTTTGGACAGGAAGTACTTAATTAGATGGGAAGAAAAATACAGTGTACCCGACTTTGACGCGGTGTTGTTGAGGACGGGACACGATAAGTTTTGGAACGATAAAAGCAGGTACTTTTCAAATTACGCCGGTTTTGGTTTCGATGCGATAGAATACCTTTTAGAAAAAAAGGTTAAAGTTTTTGGAACAGACGCTCCTGGGATCGATCCATCTGATGATGAGAATTTTTCTTCGAATCATGAAATCTTCAAAAATGGCGGAATTCATTTGGAAAATTTGACCAATTTGGAAAAGCTACCAACAGATGATGTTTTTTGGATTTTTGTTGGTGCCTTGAAAGTAAATGCCGGTGGTTCACCGGCAAGGATCGTGGCTTTTGTATGACTTACAAAATAATTTCGTATTTTTTAATCATAGCTCTGGGTTATTTTTTAAAAAAGATAGATTTTTTTAGCGAGAAGGATGGTGCCATCCTTTCTCGTTTGATAATATACGTTACCCTTCCCCTTGTAATAGTGAACGCTATTACGAGCGTCAAACTTAAGCCTTCGCTTCTGTTTTTGACCTTTTTTGGCTCCGCCGCCGCGTTCAGTATCTTGATTTTCGCTTTGATCGTTTTTTCAAAGTTTAAAGTGCCAAATAAGACGAAAGGCTCACTTTCGTTGACATTGTGCGGGTTGAATCTGGCAATTTTCGCCTACCCTTTTGCTCAACTGATGTGGTCAAATAAGGGATTAACCTACATGGCCATGTTTGACATAGGAAATGCTTTGATAATATACACTCTGGGATATTCTGTGGCTCTGAAATACTCCTCCGACGGTTTCAGTTTAAAAACGGTTGTAAAAAAACTGGTAACTTTTCCGCCGCTCATAGCGTTTTCGGCAGCTTTATTCATAAACTTTTCTTCCATTAAAATTCCTTCTGGCGTTTTTTCAATGATCTCACCGATAAGTTCGGCTAATGCCTTTTTATCCATGTTAACAATAGGGATTTATTTGAATTTTAAAAGAATGACCAAGGATGTGAAGTACATTTTCACGGCTGTTGCCGTGAAATACGCGATCGGATTGGCAGTTGGGATACTTCTTTGGTACCTTTCGACGCTTCTCGCTCCCACCGATCATATCGCTTCAATTATTGTGCTCATCAGCTCGGTAATGCCAACTCCTTTGCTTTCATTGGTCTATTCGATAGAAAGAAAGTTGGATCCTGAAATCGCCGGTGGCATGGTAACCGTAACGGTCGTGATAAGCTCTTTGATACTTTTATTTGTTGGAGTGTAAAGGAATGATCGCAAAATGCTCAAGGGATATCTTTACACCTATTCTGCCATAGCCATTTTCTCAACGTTGGAAGTTTTTTCTAAAATCACAATGTCTGGCATGCCACCATTGGTTTTGTGGTTTTTCAGAATGCTTTTTGGCGCGGCGACACTTTTGCCATTTGTGAATTTTAGGAGTTTGAAAAGTCTAACAAAACTTGATTGGGCAAACATGTTATGGCTTGGCAGCGTGACGGTTGGAATCGGCGTGAGCTTCTTTTACCTTGGGCTCAGCCATATTAGTGCGGCGGAAGTGGCGATAATTTTCAGTTCAAATCCACTTTTTGTCCTACTGTTTTCAAGGCTGATTTATGGAGAAAGGTTTAATTTGAGGATTTACTTTGGAATGATTCTTGGCTTTTTTGGAGTTGTCCTCGTTTCTTACAAGCCAGAGCATTTTTTTACAAGCGTTTACTCCATATATATCCTCATTTCTACCGTTCTTTTCGCGCTTTACACGGTCTTGGGAAGAAAAATTTCAAAGAAAACCTCGAGTGCAACTCTGAATTCGTTCGCTTTTATTTTCGGTTTAATTCCGGTTTTCATAATTCTTCTTACAATCCGAGAACCAATATTCATTCCACAAAAAGATTTTTTTTACGTTCTCTACCTTGGAGTAGTCGTAACAGGTGTGGCATACATGTTATTTTTTCAAGGCGTAAAAACTATCGGAGCTAGCCTCAGTTCAATGGCTTTTTTTGTTAAACCGTGGTTGGCTTCTTTGCTTTCGTTTTTCATCTTAAAAGAAGAATTCACACTTCTAAAAGTTCTTGGTGGACTCTTAATGGCGATAGCGTTGGTAGTGGCTTATTGGCCCAAGACTTCAAAAAATGATCATACTTCCTCACGTTGTGTGTAAAGATTGAGAAAGTAATCAAGATACAAAACAAAGGTTCTCTTCATTGCAGATCATTCAACCTTAATCCATTGAAATTATTCTTTCTCCCTTTGTCGGCTTCACCGCACTTCTCCCACCTGTGGGGGAAAACTTATAAAATGAAATGGCTTCACCGCCACATCTCTTGCAACTGGTGGCGGATTTATTGAATGGAATAAGCTTTACCATCAATTCTCTTGTGAACGGGAATAGACTTGTTAATTTGGAAAACAACTCTGCTGATTCTCCTCCCAAAACTGGGAGGAGAGGGCCAACAAAGTTGGCGAGGAGGGTTCATCTTTCCTCTGGGCTTTCTAATTGATTTCGTGATCTTCATACACAAGTTGAAATACTTCTTTACAATGAAGTCGAGAAGTCAAAGTGAAAAATCTTTGACTTCATGCGATTAAAAACGGTTAAAAATTAAAATTCCAGGCAAAGTCCTCCCGTAATTTCTCCCAGAGGAATAAGTTTGGATTGTGGTGCTGTTGTTTCACCCGTGGAAGTAAACCTTACCATTCTCATCGCCCCTTTAACGTAAAACATGCCGAAATTCATTCCAGCATTCGCTCCAAAGATAAGGCTGTTTGGAAAGGTAAAAAATTTCGTCAACATTCCCGCATCCGCCCCGATGAAAAATTTCACGCCTTTCATACCAAAGGTGTACCTTCCTCCTCCTAACACCATATAAGCAGGTGTATCAGCGGTTTCTCCGACTGCCAAAAGGGCGGTAATTTGCCCGGTCAAAGAGAGTGGGCCGCTTATTGGGATGATCACACTACCTTCTACAGCCGGAATGGGAAAAGCGCCCATCACATTTCCTCCAGCACCTAACTCAATGCCCCATCCGAATACCAACGCACTCGTTATCATCGTGAAAACCGCCATTACTAACATTTTTTTCAAGATAATCCTCTCCCATTTATATGAATGTAAAAAAATTATATCATAAAATTATCTTTTTAACAAAAAAATATTAAATTTTCTTCTAAAAAAAGAAGAACAAGAATTGATGATTAAAAAATGATAAAGGGGTGGTATAATAAATATTACCGATGGATAAATGATGAAGTTTTTTTGAAGTCGGTTGTCTGCTGTCGAACGTTCAAAATACGCGCGTTTCAACATATTCGAGAGGGGGAGTAAGAAGTGAAGAAACTCGTGTTTGTCTTCTTGTTGATCGCTGTTGTGGGAATGCTTTCGTTTGGCCAACTGAGCGTGAGGATCAACCCGAAAACACTTCCTCCACAGGCTCCATTCAAAGTTTTGGTAGATTCGGACTCGAATGTTTCGGAAGTGATCGCAACATTCAATGGGACGTCTTGTGTCGCGAAGAGTGTACCAGCTGTTTTTACCTTCTATGCTCCAGAACTGCCGGCTTCTAACAACACAACTTCTTTATCAACTACACTGAATGTAAGCGTCATCAACAAAAGCGGATTGAAGGAAGAAAAGAAAATAACCATCCAAGTTTCTGCCTATGCAAACCCTGTAATTGTTATGACACCTAAGATGAAGGTTAAAAAAGGCACGTTCAAGGGAATGGCAAGCTTTGACGTAAAGGTATACGGTGGATTTAACGTCGGTGAAATCGATTTTTATTTGAACTCTATGAAAGAAAAAGAATGGATTAACTCAACGCCGACTTCCTTACTTGGCATCTGGGAAAAGACTTTTACTGTTGACACTTCTAAGATGAAAAATGGTCCTTATATCTTCTCAGTGGGAGTGAAGGATGTAACTGGGAACCCATTTCCTCCTGAAAGTGTTAGATACGTATTAGACAACGCAAAACCGCTGTTAAAAGTTTCTAAAATGGAAAGTTGCTTGCCAGCTGACGAAAAGGTGAACTTTAAGGTTACGGCACTTTCCACTTTAAGCGGAATAGATGTTGTTGAGATAAACGGTAAAAAAGCGAGAAGAATAAACGCCAATACCTACGTTTTAGACTTGATAACTCCAAAGAAAACTGGAAGATGGATAGTTCACATAGTGGCTCGTGATAACGCCGGAAATGTGAACCGGGAAAACCAAGAAATATTTGTCGACGCTTCGATGCCAACTTTAACGGTAAAAGATGATGCCGGTTACGTTGAAAAAGGTAAGAATGAGCTTGTTTTGTGGAAGACCGCCACGCCGTTGCATATAAGCGTAGAGGCTTCGGCGGCGAGCCAAAAATGCTGCAATATCGACTTTGAAGTTAACGGAATTAAGGGAATAAAGAAAAGCGATACTTATTTTGAAAGCGTGATTTCAACGCCAGGCACCTATTCATTCACTGCGACCGTTAGAGATCCAATCAACAAATTTGAAGCCTCTACGTCGTTAAAATTCGTTTTCAAAATTGATGACAAAGCCCCAAGTGTTGAAAATGTGAAATTCTATCCCTATGCTGAGAAGAACAGTGAAAATTACAAAGTGATTCCTCCAACTTCAACTTTGACGGTAACTATAACAGCCACGGATGGAACGGGCGTTGGAGTCAAGAACATAGGCGTGTATCCGATTAAGGCGATTGGCAATGGGAATGTAAGGACTTTTTCCATAGCGCAACTAAAGGAAGGCAAAAACAATTACCCCGTGAAGATAAAATTATCAGATATGCTTGGTAATTCCACAAGCGTTATGGAACATTTCAAAATATTCGTTGATGGTCATAAGCCTGTTATTACGATAAAACCTCATGGTTTGTTGTATAAGGGTGTTTATTGGAATAAAAACGCTCCTATGTTAGTTGATGTGAATTCCAAAACACAGTCGGGAATTTCACCACTTGTCACGGTTAAAGTGAATGGTGAGAAAAAATTCAATTCTGTTGCGGCTTCAGATTATCAATCAATTGAAATCCAGCTTTCAAAAATTGGAAAGAACTCGCTTGATATATCAAGTTTAAATCCCATTAACGGACTAAGTGCGCGCGCCACTCGTTCTTACGTTATCCAATTCGATAACGTTCCACCAACGATCGAAGATGTCACGCTTCCGGCAACGAAGGGGCCAAATCAGAAAATGATCGTTAAGTTTAAAGCGAGAGACGATGGTATAGGCTTAAAGGAAATTTTGGTAAATGGAAAGATAGCAAAACGGACAAGCGGAGACGAATACGAAGTTACCTTAACGACGCCATCATGGAAAGAAAGTGGTGAGTGGCCGATAAAGATCGTGGCTTACGATGTGCTTGGAAATGAATGCCCAGTGTCTAAGAACGTTTACATAGACGCGACGGCGCCTCACATAAATCTTTCGCTCTTTCCGAACAACCACTACAAAGATGGAATATATTGGTCGAAAGATGTGCCATTCTTTATACAGGTTTCCGCCAGGACCGATTCTGGCGTTTCTCCAACGATAAAAACCACATGCAACGGTCTTTTGCTTTCGCAAGATGCAACGATAATTACAAAAGGTGGGGCTTACGAAGTGAAGATTACGGCGACAAATCCGTTCAACAAAAAGAGCACCTCTGTGGACAAAACTTACAATTTGAAATTCGATAACGGGAAGCCACTTATTTCTACTGTGAATTTCACCCGTGTTGTTGGACCAAATCAGAATCTGAAAATAATAGCTTCCGTCGAAGATAAAGGAATTGGAATAATAAAGTACGTTGCCGTGAATAACACCATCATGAAAGAAATAGGAAAAAGCGGCGTGTACACGGCGACACTTAAGACGCCCGCGTATTCCAAGAGTTCTCCTTTTAGGATAAATGTAATAGCCGTTGATGTGTTTGGAAATAAGTCAAACTATTCCACGACCACTTTTGTCGATGTGAGTTCCCCAAACGTTGCGCTTTATCTTGAAAATGGTGAGAAAAAGGTTGAAGTGCAAAACGATGGCATTTACTTCTTCAAAGAAAGACCGGAGATGTATTACACCGCAACCACGGATGGAGGAGTAAAACCAATTACCAAAATGTACATGGATTGTGAAAAAGAGGCGATTAAAAATGGAAGCGTGATCTCCGGAACGCATTTCGTGGAAATTATTTCGACCAATCCCGTGAACAAGGAAACTTTGACCTTTAAGAGAAGGTTCGCGGTTATCGTTGATAACACTGCTCCAGAGATAAAGTTACAAGCTCCGAAAGTCGTCGATGCAATTTCGAAGGCCAATGTTAACATCTCTGTCAACGATAAATATTTGAAATACGCCTTTTTGGTAGTAAAATTAGATAATGGTCAGATTCTTTACACCAAGATCTTTGGAAAGAACGGAAAGTACACGGAAAGCTTGCGCCATCTCTTCAACAACATTAACGGGAAAAATGTTGAAATAGTTTTGAATTCCGAAGATATGGCTGGAAATATCTCACAAGCGGAAGAGAAGAACATATACGTTGATACGGTGCCTCCATACGTAAAGAGCGTGGTGGCTAACAAGGGAGAGCCTTTGGTTATCACTTTAACTGAGAGTGTAAAAGGTGATGCAAAAGTGATCTTGATCTCCCAAGATGGAAAGGAAAAGCTCGTAAGCGCCACGACAAAAGCAGCTGGAGATAAAATATACGTTTACGAGTTTGAAAACAACGAAAAGGTGAAAAACAACGAAGTGTACAAGGTGGAGATAGAAAATGTTACCGACAATGCGGGAAATAGCATTGGAAACAATTACACGGAATGGCCTTTCTAAGATGAGTATGAAAGCAAAGATAACGGCTGTTGTTTTGCTGACGCTCACGCTGGCTTTAACGGCGTGGGCGCAGCCCTGGTTTACGCATTCTACCGGAGTTGGTCCTGTATTTGAAGTGACACCGGCCATTGTGGTTCCAGATAACAATGGAAATGTCAAGTTGTCTTTTTTGTCAGATGAAAAAGATGTGATTTATTCAGCCATACTCGAGAATAACAAGGTAATACCCATAAAGGGTGAAACCTTAAAGATAAAACCAACGTTGAATGGAATGTATACCTATCTCACGATTCAGGCAATCACGAAAGAGGATCCTTGGGATACTTCCGTTGCGACCGTACTCGTGCTTTCAAGAAAGGTTCATTTTGATGAAAATGCTCCCATTTCAATTTTTGTAATTCCGAACACAGCGTGTTCTTCTCAAGCATCCGATGTTAAAGTATACACAGTTGTCAATCCGGTAATTGGAAAAGAAAGCTTCGCGCTTTACGAAAATGCCACCACTTTAATAGAGAAAGAGCTATCTCCATTTGATGAATATCCTCAAGTGATGGAGTACAACTTGAAAACCAATGGCATGAAAAGCGGAGAATACACCTTTAAAAGCGAGATCACGTTGGTAACTGGAGAAAAAATAGCCAAAAGTGCCACTTTGACCGTTTTAACATGTTCACAGCCTGTAATAAACGCGGGGATTTCGCCAAACGTGATTGGGAAAAAGAGTGGAAAATTCAAAGTTTCGTTGAACGTTAAAAGTACCAGTGGAATTTCAATAGAGAAGGTTTGGGTGGGTGAAGCGAAAGCTTCATTGAAAAATGGCGAATGGGAAGCCACCTTTGATCACACTTTTTATGAAGCTCAAAAGAGTGGAACAAGCCTTTTGGAAGTACCGGTAAAAGTTGAAGACAAGGTTGGAAATGTTTTCAATTCGAAAATAGAAAAGAAAGTATGCTTAGATTTGGAAACGCCTTCTTTTAAATCGATCAGCTTAGTTGACAACAAAGGCAAAGTTCACGATTTTTTAAAGAAGAGTTTTCTTTCAATTGAAAGTTGGAAAATTCCTTCCAGTTATACCCTTAAGGTGGTTTCAATCGCGGCGTGTAACAGGGTTTCTCCGAATGTGGAGATAATGGTTGATGGAAAGAAGAACGATTCTAATGTGATTTCGATTGACAGCTATGGAAAGCACACCATAAAAGTTGTGGCGGTTGATCCGGTAAACAAGCTTTCGACAACGTGGGAAGGAACTTTAGAAGTGAGCAAGCCAATGCTGGATCTTCCGCTTTCGTGGTGGGCGGTTATAGGAATTTTCACGGCGATGTTGATATCGCTCTTACTGACATTCTATTGATGAGGAGGTGCAGATCGTTAAAGGCGATTGAGATAATATGAAAAAAACGTTTTTGCTGTTGTTCTTGTTGAGCTTTGCACTGGTTTTGGAAGCATTTGCAATTGGGGCATTTGATGTTAACGCTGGAGTGCTCTCTTCAAGCGGAACTCCGGAGTACATGGTTGGAGTAACCGTAAAGTCAATTGGAACGTTAGGATTCGAATTAAACGTTGAAGGAAATTTGGGGAATACTTTCGATGTTGGGAAGATAGGCAATATTAAAACATGGAATCTATCTCCAACGTTATTTGTTTCTCTTCCGACGGGAGAAATAAGACCGTATGCCGGAGTGGGAATAAATACGACCTACAATATTTCAACATGGCAATTTGGAGCTGTGGATCTTTCAACGCTTTACTACCGCGTTGGAGTGGATGTCTTTTTAAAAGCTTTTTCGCTTTTTGGTGAATTTCAGGGTAAGATGTACTATCAACCACATTTGATTGTAAATGGAATAAGTGAATGGAGAGTAGGAGCGGGATTAGCATTTTGAGGAAAAGCGTTCTTCTTTTGTTGACAGTTGCGGCTGTAGTAGTGTTGCTTTCTTCGTGTGTGTTGGTGAAGGACAACACAAAACCTATTATTTCGGAGTTTACAAAGTCAGCGACTTTGCTTTCGCAGCGTATGATCTACTTTAAGGCAAATATCCTTGATACAGGCAGTGGTTTGGAAGAAGTCGCGTTTGAGCTGAATCATTCCCCTCTTCCCGTAACAAAAGAGGGGAGTGATCTTTTTGTTGCGAGTTGGCTGGGAGTGTATGGATCTTACAACATAACCGTTTTAGCTCAAGATAAGGCGGGTAACATAGCAACTAAGACCGACAATTTTTTTGTGGCGGACTCCACTCCTCCTGTTGTGAAAGTTAAACTTCCAACTACAGTGGCAAAGGGAGTGGAATTTCCTTTAAGCGTAAGAGCTTACGATCTCCAAAGTGGGATGAAGAACCTTTCCTTAGAAGTGGATGGGGAAAACGTTCCCATCTCCGACGACGAAGTTTTGGAATGGTCTTTTTCTACCCAAGGAATTCACACGATTTCTTTGACGGCTGTTAACAATCAAGGGTTGGTTACAACAAAAGAATTCAAAGTGAATGTGGTTAACGAGAGAAAGACGCCTCCTTACGCTCAATTTATGTTTTTTCCTCAGAGTATTCAAAGCGGTAAAAGTGCGACATTTAGCGTTTACGCTTATTCTCCGAATGGAATAAAAAAGGTTGAATTGAAGATGGGAAAGAGCACGGAATTGGCTTATTTTCCATCGAAAGGTAATATTTACACCTTTCATTTTTTGGCCAACACTTTAACAAACAAAGTTGTGTACGCCACGTGCACGGTGTACGATATGTTAGGGATGAAGAAGGAAATTGTAAGGCCAATTGTTTTGCTTTCAAGCAATTCAACAAGTACCGCCCTTTTTCCAGGTGAAATAAAAGTTGAAATTGATAAAAAGTCAACGTGTGTAGAGCTTCCATTTTTCGTTGGAAGCGTTGAAAAAAATTTGAAAGTGAAAGCTTACGTAGACGGTGTACCAGTTGATGTAACGGGAGAGCCACCAAGAATGTTCGCATTGTGGAATCCTCTTCCTGGCATTCACGTTCTGGCGATAGCCATTGATGGAAAGATAATAAGTGAGAAAAAAATCTCTTCATTTTCTCCTCCTAAAAATTCCTCGACTTCGTTAAAAAGGTGAAGTATGCAAAAGATGACTTCATCCGAAATACAATACATCTTTGAAACACTTTTTGACGCTTATGGGCCACAGGGATGGTGGCCCGCTTACACTCCATTTGAAGTGGCCGTAGGGGCCATATTAGTTCAAAACACGATGTGGAGAAACGTGAAAATCTCCATAAAGAATCTTGAAAAAATAGGACTCTTGGAACCATATAGGATGTACGTGACTTCTAATGAAAAATTGGCAGCTGCCATAAAGCCTTCTGGATTTCCTCGGCTGAAAGCAGAACGTTTAAGAAATTTTCTACATTTTTTCAGTGAGTTTTCTTTTGATTTTGAGCAAATGAATAAGTACGACACCGAAACGTTGAGAAAGCTTCTGTTGAAGGTTAACGGCATAGGAAAGGAAACTGCTGATTCTTTGCTTCTTTACATATTCAACCGTCCCGTTTTTATTTTAGACGCTTACACGAAAAGATTTTTTTCCAGATTGTTCTCTCAAGAGGCTATGAAAATGTTTGAAAAAGAAAAGGTAGTTAACGCGCTCAAGGATGCCAAAGAAATGGGAGAATTTCATGCGCTTATAGTTCAACATTCAAAGGCTCACTGTCGTTCTAAACCAATGTGTAGTGGTTGCCCACTTAGAAAAGTATGCGAGTTTGGAAGTGAATTTCATGAATAAACATAATAATGAACATTATTTTACTCAACAGCCCACGAGCAAAATCGTGGAAAAAGAATTCAAAGTGAATTTGAACGGTGAAAAACTTAAATTCATAAGCGTGAGTGGCGTTTTTTCTTTTGGAAGAGCCGATAGGGCTTCGATGGAGCTTGTTAAAAATATTCAAACGCTGTACGGAGATGTATTGGATTTAGGCTGTGGGTACGGACTCATAGGCATATCTTTAAAAGTACGATTTCCAGATATACACCTTTACATGAGTGATATCAACCAAAGGGCCGTACAATACGCAAAGATGAACGCGAAAAACAACAATGTAGTTGCCGAAGTGAAGGCTGGAGATGGCTTTGAGATTTGGGAAGGGAAAAAATTCGATTTCGTGATTTTCAATCCTCCCATAGCGGCTGGAAAAAAAGTTTGGACCAAAATGATAGAAGATTCAAAGTCTCATCTGAATAAAAACGGTTCGCTCGTGTGTGTGGGCTTTCACAACAAGGCTGGAAAAACGATCGAAAGGGAAATGAAAGCCGTTTTTGGTAACGTTTCAACTTTGGCGAAAAATGGCGGCATACGCCTTTACTCATCGAGGCGAGAAGAATGATAGAAATAAAAAATCTCCGTTTTTCCTATGAAGATGAACCTGTACTTGAAGACGTTAGTTTAAGCGTAAAAGAAGGCGAATTTGTGGCTTTTTTAGGATTGAATGGTTCGGGAAAAACCTCCCTTTTTAAGATGATGAATGCTTTACTTGTTCCAGATGATGGCTGTGTCTGTGTGGATGACATGAGAACGGACAAGGACGAAAACGTTTGGGAAATCAGGAAAAAAGTTGGAATGATCTTCCAAAATCCAGAAAGTCAAATAGTTGGTACCACGGTAGAAGAAGATGTAGCATTTGGCATGGAAAACATAGGCGTTCCGCGTCAAGAAATGGTTAAGAGAGTCGATGAAGTTTTGAATTTTGTTGGCTTAAAGGAACAGAAAAAGCAAGAGCCATTTCATCTATCCGGAGGTCAAAAACAACTTTTGTGTGTGGCTTCCGTATTGGCCATGCGGCCAAAGTACATAATTATGGATGAGCCAACTTCGATGATAGATCCTATTGGAAGAAAAGCGATTCTTGATATAATGAAAGAGGTTAACAAGAAGGGAAAAACCATTCTCTTTTCTACTCACATTCTTGAAGAAATAGTGAATGTTGAAAGGGTTGTTTATTTGAGAAATGGAAGAATAATGTACGATGGAACCCCACTTCATGTATTAAAAGAAGTTAAAGAAGAATTTGGAACCTCTGAATTTCTTGAATTCCAATTTGAACTTTACAAAAAAGGAATCATAGAACGTTTTATGAGCGAAGAAGAACTGGAAGAGAGGTTAAGAAAACTTGCCAATAGAATTTAATGGAGTTGATTACGTTTACTCGAAGGATACGCCTTTCGAAAAAAAAGCCTTGAATGATGTGAATCTGAAAATAAGAGAAGGTGAATACATCTCCATTCTTGGAAAAACCGGTTCAGGAAAATCCACGCTTATTCAACTCATGAACGGTGTCATGAAACCTACAAAAGGTAAAGTTGTTGTGGACGGAATTCCAACAGATGAAAAAAGTGAAAGGGCATTTGAGATAAGAAAAAAAGTGGGAATGGTATTTCAATATCCTGAGCATCAATTTTTCGAAGAAAATGTTTTAAATGAGATAGCTTTTGGACCGAAAAACTTTGGAATTGACGAGTCGCAGATTGAAGAAAAAGTTTTAAAATCAATCGAAATGGTTGAATTACCTAAAAGCACGCTTTTCAAGTCTCCATTTTCACTTTCTGGAGGGGAAAAAAGAAAGGTCGCGATTGCTTCCGTTATCGCTTGCGATCCTAAGTACATCGTATTTGACGAGCCTACTAGCGGTTTAGATCCGGTAAGTGTGAAACGCTTTTCGCTCTTAACAAAGAAATTTCATTCTGTGGGTAAAACGATCATAGTTGTTACCCATTCTGTTGAATTTGCCTTAGAAAATTCAGAACGTATAATCGTTCTTTCTGATGGAAAGATATCCTTTTATCTGGAGAAAAATGACTTCAAAAAAGTGAGCATGCTTGAAAAAATTGAAAATTACAACTTGCTTTTACCTGACATTTACAAAATTGCAAAAACTCTTTTGTCGCTTAATTTTTCAAATGATAAGCTAAAAAACGAATTTTCGAAGCTGAAGAATTTTTTACCACTTAACGATGAAAATGGGTTTTGAGAAGCAAAAATGAATTTGTGTTATGATATTAAAGGAATTTTTCATTAATTCATTTACGAGAAGGAGTGCTGATAAAAGAATGGATATAAAATCCTACATAAGAGACGTTCCAGATTTTCCAACAGAAGGGGTTATTTTTAAGGATATAACTCCTCTTCTAAAAGATTCAAAAGCCTTTAATTACGCGATCGATGAAATGGCAGAATTCGTCAAGGAGTTTGAACCTAACATAATAGTCGCAGCAGAGGCGCGGGGTTTTATATTCGGCGCACCGATAGCCTACAAGCTTGGAATTTCTTTTGTTCCGATAAGAAAGCCCGGTAAGTTGCCTTATTTTACCGTTAGTGAAGAATATTTTTTAGAATACGCAAAAGAGAAAATAGAAATACATGTAGACGCAATAGATCCACAGGATAAAGTGGTAATAGTTGATGATATACTTGCAACAGGAGGCACAGCATTGGCGATGGCGCATTTGGTTGAAAAATTGGGTGGAAATGTGGCTGGAATGGTTTTTCTGGGAGAATTGTCCTTTTTGAATCCACGCGACAAGCTTAAAGGATACAATATCAAAAGCCTTCTTACCTACTAAAAGGGGTGATAAACTTGCTGAAATTTGATTTCACCAACGCGATATCTGACAATGTAGCCAATGGCGTTTCAATTGAAGACGTGAAGAAGATTTCACGAAAACTTCACGATTTTTTAGAGTCTTTTAGACAGGGAATGCCAGGCTTTGCTAAGATACTGGACGAACAGGAAGATGAACGCAAAAAGATTGTCGACTTTGCCGAAAAAAATCAACACTTTAGGAATTTCGTTGTCGTTGGCATAGGGGGTTCGGCCCTAGGAGTGCAAGCCATAAAAGGTGCGTTGCTTCATTCAGAGTGGAATTCTTTGAGCGACGAGGAGAGAAATGGACATCCAAGGATCTTCGTTATGGACAACGTAGATCCGGAACATATCGCAGAACTATTAGATGTTATAGAACCACGCCAAACGCTTTTTAACGTTATTAGTAAATCTGGTTCAACAGCCGAAACAATGGCGAATTATTTGGTTGTGAGAGGCTTGTTGGAGGCGCGGGGCTTAGAACCAAAAAAACATCTCGTTTTTACCACAGATCCAAATGAAGGAACGTTACGAAAGATCTCGATAGATGAAGACATTCCTGCGTTTTCGATTCCGCCAAACGTTGGCGGTAGGTTCAGCGTTTTAACACCTGTTGGATTGTTAAGTTCAGCTATGGTTGGGATAAACATAGCTGAGATGATCGAGGGCGCTAAAGAAGAGTTACAGAGTTTTCTTTCACAGGATGACGCGTTGAAAAATCCCGTTCTTTTCAACGCAGCCTTGCACTATTTGTATTCAAAAAGGGGAAAAAATATTTCGGTAATGATGCCTTATTCTAACGCCCTTTACACAATGGCTGATTGGTATCGGCAACTTTGGGCAGAATCTTTGGGCAAAGAAAAAGATCTTACAGGTGAAATCGTGAATGCCGGTCAAACACCGATAAAATCCTTAGGCACAATCGATCAGCATTCTCAAGTTCAGCTTTACATGGAAGGTCCGAACGATAAGATAATAACTTTCTTGAGAGTGGAAGAATTTAGAAGAAAGACGGCAATTCCAAAATTGCATGAGGATAAAAAAACGCTTTCTTATTTGGGCGGTCAAGAAATGAAAAAGCTAATAAATGCCGAACAAGAAGCCACCGCTTTGGCTCTTATGGAAAAAGGAAGACCAAATTTGACGATTTCTTTTGAAAAAATAGACGCCAAAGAGGTTGGAATCTTCTTCTTTTATTACGAGCTTACCGTGATGGCAACGGGTTTTCTTTACGGTATAAATCCATTTGACCAGCCTGGAGTCGAGCTGGGGAAAATAAACACTTACGCTCTTATGGAAAGGGAAGGTTTTGAAGAGCAGAAAGAACATGTGGAAAATTTGAAGAAAAATTTAAAATATCTTGTCATGTAAAAGGAGATGATCTGCTTGCAGGTTTGGACTTTTAAGGGTGGTGTGCATCCTCCCACCAAAAAGCTTGGGAAAGATTCTCCAATAAAGAAGTTCGAACTTCCACAAAGAGTTTTTCTCTTTTTAGGACAAAATTTGGGAAAGCCTCCTAAACCTATCATTGAAGTGGGACAAGAAGTCAAAACAGGGCAAATGATAGCGCAAGCCGATGGCTTTGTGTCGGCGCCTCTGCACTCACCTGTTACGGGAAAAGTTTTAGAGATAGTGAAGAAAAAACACCCTGTTACTTCCAGACCGGCAGACGTGATAGTTATCGAAAGAAGCGGTGAAGATATTTGGGAAAAGCTTGAACCGGTAAAACCTTACGATCAATTCACAAAAGAAGAGATAATCAAACGAGCACTAGAAGCGGGGTTAGTCGGTATGGGCGGAGCGACTTTTCCAACTCACGTTAAACTTTCTCCAACAAAAAAAGTCGATACACTTATAATAAACGGGGCAGAGTGTGAGCCATACCTTACGATCGATGATAGAATGATGCAGGAATATCCCGAAGAGATCGTAAAAGGAGCTCTCGCCTTTTCAAAGGCGTTAGAAGTTGATAATATTTACATAGGAATAGAAGAAAACAAGCCAGAAGCCATAAAGAGTATTAAAGAAGTCGCTTCAAAGTACAACATTCGTGTGGCAAAATTACGCACCAAGTACCCCCATGGTTCTGAAAAACATCTCATTTATGCAATTACCCATAGAAAAGTTCCAGCTGGAGGATTACCAATGGATGTTGGAGTGGTAGTTCAAAACGTTTCGACTGCCCGTGCAATGTACAGAGCACTTGAATATGGAGAACCGCTTATTGAAAGAGGTGTAAGCGTAACGGGGGAAGGCGTTGAAAAGCCACAGAATCTCATTGTTAGAATAGGAACTCCGATATCAAAACTATTGGAATTTGCCGGTCTCAAAGAAGAGGCATACAGGTTGATATTGGGAGGACCAATGATGGGAATTGCCATTGATGATGCGGAAATAGGAGTAATGAAAGGCACGTCGGGTGTGACAGTGTTGACAAGCGATATTGTGAAAAAAGGCACTGAAATGAATTGTATAAAATGCGGAAGATGTGTCAACGCATGCCCGATGAATTTGGAGCCTTATTTACTTTATAAATTGTTCAAAAAGAAAAAATTCAACGATATGGCAGAGCATCATCTTATGGATTGCATAGAATGTGGCTCGTGTGCTTACGTGTGTCCGGCAAACATAGACCATGTTAAAGCCTTCAAAACTTCAAAAACGGTTGTAAGGGCTTTAGGGAGGAGATGAAGATGAAGTTTACCTTGGGCCCAGCGCCTCACATTCATGATAAGATTACAACGCGCAAGATAATGATGGACGTCCTCATAGCTTTGGCTCCCGCTGGTATTTTAGCCGTCTTGATGTGGGGATGGTACATGCTTTTGATTGAAGTTGGTTCAATGGTATTGGCAGAAGCTTTGGAATTCATCGTGATGAGATATATGCGAAAGAAGAAAAATTTCGTCCCAGATGGATCTGCCGCGGTAACGGGGCTTTTACTCGCGATGAATGTCCCGGCAGGCATTTCATGGTGGATGATGGCAATAGGCGTTTTCATAGCGATAGTGATAGGAAAGGAGATTTACGGTGGAATAGGAAACAATCCTTTTAATCCTGCGCTTGTTGGAAGAATATTCATGTACATCTCTTTTCCCGCCGCCATGACCACGTGGCCAAAAGTGAATTGGTTTCACTTCACACAATCGGCTTTTAATATCCAAACAACGGCAACTCCCTTAGGAGTTATAAAATTGCACGGAATGGCAAAGGCTAGTTCTGTTTTTCCTCATCTTATGCAAAACGCCTTTTTCGGAAATCTTCCCGGTTCTGCTGGTGAAATGAGTGCCCTTGCTCTGATAGCCGGCTTTTTGTACTTGTGGTGGAAAGGCATAGTTTCTTTTGAAATACCGGTTGCTTACATTGGAACTACTTTTGGTTTATCCGCAATTTATTGGTTCGTAAATCCAGGAGCTTATCCGGATCCAACCACAGCTATTTTGATAGGTGGCGTCATGTTGGGAGCGTTGTTTATGGCTACAGATCCCGTAACAAGCCCAATAACATCTAAGGGAAAGTGGATATTTGGAGTGGGATGTGGCGTTATAACCGTTTTGATAAGGTATATAGGTGCTTATCCAGAGGGCGTAAACTTTGCCATACTTCTCATGAATGCATTGGTGCCTTTCATAGATCAAATAAGCCGCCCCAAAGTTTTTGGGGAGGTGAAGAAAAATGGGTAAATATTTCAAAACAGCTTTAATTTTGACGGTTATAATGGTGGCAATAGCCGTGATATTGGCATCGGTATACATAGTAACAAAGCAACCCATAGCCAAATCCGATTTGGAGGCAAAATTAACGGCTATAAAAGCGGTTTTAACAGATCCAAATACTGGGAAACTTTTGATAAACGAAAATGAAATTCCAAAGACCATGGCTCAATTGAAAGCGAAGGTATGGAAGTCCAATCCTTCAGGAATTTTGTTTTCAGATGAAAAGGCAAAAGGTTACGTATTATCACCGGCGTACGTTTTTAAAGCTAAAAATGGGGAGCCCGTTTACGTTTTGGTGGGTTATGGTATAGGCTTTGGAGGAAAAGTTGTAACCGTGGCGGCGTTTGAAAAAAGAGGTAACGGTTTTTACGAGAATGCCATAAGGGTTATAGATTACTCGAATGAAACTCCAGGCCTTGGGGCAAGGATAAATGAACCAAAAGTAAGGAAAAGATTTTATTCTATCCCCAACAGTGGTTTTGAAAATGGAATAAAAGTTAACAAAGATGCGAATCTTTACCCTTTGCCAAAAGGATACAAAGAGAAATTGAACTATTACAAATCAAAGGGTATTGTGGTAACAAGTGATATCATGACTGGCGCAACTATAACACCGCGAGCTGTTGTGAGTACTCTAAATACGATGTACACTTTTCTTGAAAAGGAGGCAAGATGATGAAAACGAATGAATCCTCCTCTCTCTCCGCCTTTACGGCTGGTTTCATAAAACAAAACCCCACTTTTTCTCAGGTGCTTGGCCTCTGTCCAACGTTGGCAACCTCTACAAATGCCGAAAATGCGTTGGGAATGGGTCTGGCCACAATGGGAGTTCTCATTCTTTCCAACATATTCATATCCGCTTTGAGAAAGTTAATCCCAAACGAAGTGAGAATACCGGCTTACATTTCGGTGATAGCTTCGTTTGTTACGATCGTAAATTTGTTGATGCACGGATACACGTACCAGTTGTGGACCAATTTAGGCCTTTACATTCCACTTATAGTCGTTAACTGTATAATAATGGGACGTGCAGAGGCTTTCGCATCGAAGAATGGTATATGGAAGTCTTTCTTGGATGGATTGGGAATGGGACTTGGCTTTGTCGGTGCCATTTTGTTACTTGGAATGACAAGAGAAGTGCTTTCCGTTGGCACACTGTTTGGAATAAGACTATGGCCAAAAACTTATGGCATGTTCGTAATGATGCTTCCACCAGGTGCTTTTCTGGTAATAGGACTCTATTTGGCTTTGTTCAAACACATCGCAAATGTTAGAAAGAGAAATCTGAAAAATATTAAGGGGTGATTTGAATGGGAGCCGAAGTTGCGAAATGGTTTGCGATCCTTTTTGCCGCAATGCTTGTAAACAATTTTTTACTCTCGCGCTTTTTGGGACTGTGCCCCTTCTTTGGAGTTTCCAAAAGCATGGATACCGCCGTTGGAATGTCCATGGGTGTCATTTTTGTCATGGTAGTGGCAGGCATTGTAACCTGGTTTTTGAATTTGCTTTTGATTTCGTGGCACATTGAATTTCTTCAGATATTGGTTTTTATACTCGTAATAGCCGCGCTGGTACAAATAATAGAGATATTCATAAAGAAGACAAATCCGGCTCTCTACAGCGCACTTGGGATATACCTTCCACTTATCACCACAAATTGTGCCATTCTAGGCTTATCCTTGATAAATGTGCAAAATAATTACACCCTCATGGAAACTATATTCAACTCTGTTGGTTCTTCACTTGGATATTCAATGGCGTTGATTCTTTTCTCTTCTTTGAGGGTTAAGTTGGACGTTGAAGAATTACCGGCCGCATTTGAGGGAATGCCGGCTGCGTTCATAATGGCTTTCATTCTTTCCATGAGCTTCATGGCATTTACCGGTATGATAAAGGTGTGATGGAAATGACAATATTTGTGTATTCGATTTTGTTGTTGGGAGTCATGGGATTCATAACAGGCTTCGGTTTAGCGTATTTGGCGAAGAAATTTGAAGTAAAAGAAGATCCTCGTGTTGAAAAGATCATAAAAGTTTTGCCAGGCGCGAATTGTGGAATGTGTGGCTATCCCGGATGTTCCGCATACGCTCACGCAATAGTCGAAAAAGGGGCTTCTTACGATAAGTGTGTGCCCGGCAAAAAGAGTGGCGTAGCCGAGAAAATAAAAAAGATCATGGAAGAGGAATCGTGATATAATATAAAAAAAGATGTGAATTTGCTATATTATAAAGCTGTGGAGATGAGATAATATATGGAAAAAGATAAATCTGAGAAAAAAAACTTGGAAAATATAAATTTTGAGACTTTAGCTGATTTGCTGGCCGCTGAGTCGGTTTGGATTGGTGACGGCAAGACGAAGACAAAATTTCACGATTTGGAATTAGAGGCGGACAATCCTTTGAGCGTTACGCCTGTAAATCCCCCACCGAAGGTAACCTGGCCAGAGCAGCTTTTCGCGGCGGCTTTATCTGTTTGCATAATAACTACAATGGTGGCCATAAACGAAAAAATAGGCGTGCATATAAAAGAACTCAAAGTTACGGCAAAGCCCATACTTGGAATGGATAATGATAAAGGATTCAAGATTGATAAGGTTAAATTAAACATAAAACTGAGTGTTTTGCATGGGGAAAAAGAAAAGACTGAAAAGCTTGTTGACGTAACGCATAAGTATTGTTTGGTAAGTAAGGCGATAAAAGGTAATGTTGAAGAAATTTTAGAAGTGGATATAAAAACGGTAGATTAAAAGGTCGATTTGGTAACGCTTGTGATGAACTTCATAAAATTTGGACACATTTTGATAATATGCTTTGAGAAAGGGAGGTAATACAAATGCGTGTCGATATAATTGATGTGAAAGCAAGAGAAGTTTTAGATTCGCGTGGAAATCCGACAGTGGAAGTTGAAGTAGTTTTGGATGACGGATCGTTTGGGAGAGCCATAGTTCCATCTGGTGCTTCCACCGGGAAAAATGAGGCTTTGGAATTAAGGGATGGAGGAGAAAGGTACGGAGGAAAAGGCGTACAGAAAGCCGTTTCCAACGTAAATGAGATAATTGCACCTAAGGTTATAGGTCTCAACGCCTTTGATCAAGCTTATATTGACAAGGTAATGATAGATCTTGATGGAACCCCAAACAAAAGTAACTTAGGAGCGAATGCAATTTTGGGCGTTTCAATGGCAGTCGCACGGGCCGCTGCAAATTCCACTTACATGGAGCTATACGAATATCTTGGAGGACCAAATGCAAGGGTTATTCCTACGCCGATGATGAACGTTATAAATGGTGGGAAACACGCCGATAGTGGTCTCGATATCCAGGAATTCATGATAGTTCCCGCGGGAGCTCCAACGTTTAAGGAAGCTCTGAGATACGCCGCTGAAACCTTTCACGCTTTAAAGGGAATTTTAAAGGATAAGGGAATGGTCACATCAGTAGGAGATGAAGGTGGATTCGCCCCCCGTCTTTCTTCTAACGAAGAGGGTATAGAAGTAATAATAGAGGCAATAGAAAAAGCTGGTTACAAACCAGGAAAAGACATTTACGTTGCAATCGACAGTGCACCGGATTCTTTTTACGATGAGGAAAAAGGCAAATATCACTTCGGTGGCAAATACATAACCACGGACGAACTTCTGGACTTCTACAAGAAGATCGTTGATAAGTATCCTATCATATCCATAGAAGATCCGTTCTACGAAGAAGACTGGGATGGATTTGTGAAAATTACAAAAGAACTCGGAAACAAAATACAAATAATTGGCGACGACAACTACGTCACGAACATCAACAGACTTAAAAAGGGTATAGAACTCAAAGCTTCCAATTCCATTCTTATAAAACTCAACCAAATTGGAAGCGTTACGGAAACACTTGATACCATCGAGTACGCAAAAACTCACGGATTCACGTGCGTTGTTTCCCACAGATCTGGAGAAACTGAAGACACGTTCATAGCAGATCTCGCAGTTGCCATGAATACCGGTTTGATAAAGACTGGCTCACTTTCCAGAAGTGAAAGGATAGCCAAATACAATCAACTTCTTAGAATAGAAGAAAAACTTGGTGACGTAGCGATCTACAGAGGCGTCGATTCCTTCTACTCTATAGGAAAGTGAATTTTTCACGGATAGTTAAAATGCTTTCAAAGAACGGTCTGGTAACAGACCGTTCTTTGCCCTATAACCCAGAAATAAAAGAAATAGTTCACGATTCGAGAGAAAGTACTTCCTCTTCTCTTTTTGTTTGCATAAAAGGAAGCCGTTTTGATTCTCACAATTTGGCTTCTTCAACGCCAGCCGCCGCTTACGTTTGTGAAAGAGCAATTTCTACTGCAAAACCGTATGTCGTTGTTAAAGATGGAAGACTGGCACTTTCCTTAATTTCTTACGAGTTTTACGGGAAACCGCATGAAAAGTTGAGACTTTTTTCCGTGACAGGAACTAAAGGAAAAACTACAGCTATCACGCTTTTCAAGAGGATAGTGGAAGAGAGCGGACAAAAGTGCGCGATGACTTCAACGGTTGCCAATGCAATACCATCCATTTCTGAATTTTCCTTCCATACTACACAGTCCCCCCTTTACACAGCTAAACTTTTGAAAAAAGCTGTTGAAGAAGGAGCTACGTACGCTTCAATAGAAGCTTCATCTCAAGGCTTGGAAATGAAGAGGCTGGATGGTTTGCGCTTTGACAGAATCGCTTTTCTGAATTTAACCAGAGATCATTTCGATACCCATGTAAGCTTTGAAAATTATTTTGCCGCTAAGCTTCACCTTGTCAATCTTTTAAAACCAAACGCGATTGTCTTTGTGAATGGAGATTCCGGGAAATGGGGAAAGCAATATGCGGAGTATGCCAGAAAAAAAGGTTTTGATGTCGTCGTCTTTGGAAAAGATGGGGACGTGCGTGTTAAAGTAAAAGAAGAAAACGATAGTGGCATAAGGTTCTCAATTTTTTTAGGGGGAGAGGAATACGATTTTTCTTCTCCAATAATCGGTGGATTCATGGCATATAATATGGTGGCTTCCATCTTGGCCGCTCATTCCTTTGGCATTGATTGGGATACCATAAAAAGTGCCGTGAAGAAGTTCAATGGTGTTGAAGGAAGAATGGAAAGATATCATGGAAGAGAGTTCGATTTTTACATTGATTTTGCCCACACGCCGGCAGCCCTTGAAGCTGCCCTTAAAACCGTTAAAAAGCTTGCCAGTGGTCGAGTGATACTCGTTTTTGGAGCTGGCGGGGAAGCCGATAGAGGAAAGAGACCGTTGATGGGAAGGGTAGCTCAAAAATACGCTGATGTTATCTTTCTGACTAACGACAACCCCAAAAGTGAAGATCCTATTACCATAATAAAAGAAGTCGCAGCTGGCATTGGGCCTAAAAAACTACATATAATCCCAGACAGAAAAGAAGCTATAAGACAAGCGTTTATAGAATGGAAATCAGGCGATCGAATCGTGATAGCTGGAAAGGGTCACGAAAAAACCCAAGTATTTAACGGCTATGAGATTCCGTTCAACGACAAAAATGTTGCGTTTGAAGTGTTAAGGGAGCTGGGAAAAATTGAAACTCTCTGATGTGGCTGAAAAGGTTAGAGGCCTTCTTATTGGAAAAGACGCGAAAATTTCGAATTTCTGCTCTAACTCTAAAGAGTGTTCTAAGGGCTCTCTTTTCTTCGCTTTAAAAGGATCTAAAATGGATGGACACGCTTTTTTAAATGAAGTCTATACCAAAGGCGGATTTGCCATTACGCAGCGCGATATTACATTCTTACCCTACGTTAAAGTCGAAGATCCAAGAACAGCCATGATGGAATTGGCATTTGATAAAGTGAAAGGATCTTTCAGAATAGCGGTAACAGGTTCTTGTGGCAAGACAACGACAAAAGAAATAATCGCTCATTTACTTGGAAGAAAAAATCCTGTCTGCAAAAGCGCCGGGAACTTGAACACAGATGTTGGCATTTCGCTGTCTATTTTGAATTCTTCCGTAAAACCGAAATACGTAGTTTTAGAAATGGGAGCAAGATTTCCTGGAGACATTAAAAAGTTGGCTAGAGCTTTCAAACCTGATATTTCAATAATAACCTGTATTGGGAGTTCGCATTCGAAGTACATGGATCCTCTTTTTGAAAAGCTTTCCATAGCGGATTACACTAAAAAATTCGTTATTTACGATGGAATGGATAAACGTGTAGAGAGCGCTTTAAAGGGGAATGGAGTAAAGAAAAGAAAATACGTGTCTTCTTTCAAATATCAAGGTTCAAAAACAATCGTGAATGTCAATGGGAATTTTTACACTTTAAATGGAATTTGGGGAGAAGGACAGATATCGGATCTTGAATTCGCCCTTACTTTGATGGATGAATTGAATTTGGAGTGGGACTTAAGATCTCTTGAGAATTTTAACTTTCTCAATGGAAGAATGAATGTGATTCGTGTTGGAAAAAATATGGTAATTGATGACACTTATAATTCGAATTTTGAATCTTTAAGCAATTTGGTAAAAAGCGCATTTAATTGGAAAAAAAACAACATTATCTGGATCCTCGCGCCTATGGAAGAGATAAAAGAAGAAAATGAATTGAAAGAGCGCCTCATGGAATTGAAGAATTCTTTCTCACCGAAGGCCATTTTCACACTTGGAAGGGATTTTTATCCTTTTGGCCAAAAATATCGTGTTGATGAATTGTTAAAAGTTTTAAAAGATGGCGATGTAATTGTGGTAAAGGGTTCAAGAATGTATCAGCTTGAAAAGGTAGTTGAAGAGATAAGGAGATCATTATGAATTTTGTTTATGAAGCATCTTTATCTTTTTTGATAACTTTTGTACTGATTTGGTATTTCATAAAGTGGCAAGGTAGCAAAAAAATAGGGCAACACGTGAGAAAAGAAGGGCCTGATTTGCACACGAACAAGGAAGGTACTCCAACAATGGCTGGCCTTGTTTTTGTCAGCGTTTTTTTGATCGTATCAATCGCCTTCGATCACGGTAACAAAAACAGCTTTCTTGTTTTGTCGACCTTTCTGTTTTTTGTGATAGGGTATGTAGACAGCGTCATGAAAATCCTCAAGAAAAGCTCTGAAGGCTTGAAAACACACCAAAAGCTCCTTTTACAAATAGGGGCGAGCGTGATTATATACTTCTTTTCCCAACGCATTTTTCCCCATGATTACACCGTAATACCGTTTTTTGGAAACTGGAAAATGGGATGGATTTATCCGGCATTTGCCATACTTTTTTTAACTGGTATGTCAAATGCTTCCAACATAACTGACGGTCTCGATGGGCTGGCAGGGGGAATTTATTTCACAGGTACTGTGGGAGTGACCATCTTTTCCATTTACAATGGTTTACCATTGACCACAACGCTGACAAGTATGGGCGCCGTTTTGGCCTTTTTGTTTTTTAATTTTAAACCAGCCAAGATCTTCATGGGAGACGTTGGTTCTCTCGCACTTGGAGGATACATAGCAACTCTGGGAATACTGTATGGATATGAGTTTTGGATGATATTGTTTTTTCCAATATTTGTTATAGAATTGGTATGTGATACCATTCAGATAGTGAGCATAAGATCGTTCCACAGAAAGGTATTCAGAATGGCTCCAATACACCATCATTACGAGATGAAAGGAAAAAGTGAGATAAAAATCACCCTTTCTTTTTTGGCTTTGAATGTCATGATAATGGGCGGAAGTGTGGGGATGCTATGCGTTTTTCATTGATAGGATACGGTATAAGCCTAAAGGGAATTTTAGACTTCATCATTAAAAAAGAACTTGGAGAAGTTTTCGTATCTGAAAAAGGCAGTTTTTCTGAAGAAGACAAAAATGAATTTTCACGTCTTGGTGTCGAATATGAAGAAGGAGGAAACACCCATCGAGCGGCTGGAGCTGATGTGGTTGTTTACAGCCCTTCGGTACGACCTGACAGCGATATTTTGAATTTAGCGCGGAAAAATGGTGCGGTTGTTCTTGGAGAAATGGAATTTTCCTGGCGTTATTCTTTGAGCACGCTTGATCCTAAAGTAATTGCGATAACAGGTTCAAATGGAAAGACCACAACGGTTTCGTTACTCGATCATATACTTAACAGCGCGAATCTTCCGCATTTTACAGGCGGAAACATAGGAACTCCTTCTATAAAATACGATGGTTCGCCTTTGGCACTTTTTGAAATGAGCAGTTTTCAATTGATGGGCGTAGAGGATTTTCATGCGGATATAGGCGCTGTATTAAATGTATCGCCTAACCATTTGGATTGGCACAAAGACATGGTGGAGTACGTAAGCGCAAAAATGAAACTTTCAAATTCTGATATTTTCATTTACAACGCGGATAGTGAATTCATCCCAGAAAGTGATGGAATCACTATTTCAAAAGATTTCGGCGATGTTTTTGTGGATGAAGAAAGTATGAGTTTTTGGATAGAAGGAAATGAGTTCAGCATTTCTGAATCTAAGCTTAAGGGGTCTCATAATCTTTATAACGCCGCTTTTGCCGCGATAATAGCAACACTGGTACAGGTATCACCCGAAGTTATAGCGGATGGCATAAATACTTTTTCCCCTCTTGCTCATCGTCAGGAAGTGGTAACCACAATTGACGGAGTAACCTTTGTTAACGATTCAAAATCGACAACGTCAGCTTCTACCATAACGGCTCTCAGAAATTTTAATTCTTGTGTGGTGATAATAAGCGGAAGACCAAAGGAAAGAGATTATTCCAATTTAGCGAATGAGATAAAAGAAAGGGCAAAGTTCGCTGTGCTTATGGGGGAGATGATACCAGCTATAGAAGACAAATTGAAGGGTTTTCCGTACACAACAGCCAACGATCTCGAAGAAGCCGTTGAAATAGCCAGAAAAGTTGCAAAAAGTGGAGACGTGGTGCTTTTTAGCCCCGCCGCAACTTCCTTTGATATGTTCAAAAATTACAAAGAGCGCGGAGAGACGTTTAAAAGGGTAGTTTTACATGCAAAAAGACGTAGCTAAACTTCTCATTTATCTGTCAACTGTAATAGTTATAGGTTTAATAGTACTTTACAGTGCGAGTTACATAGCTGCCTACAGATATCCATTTCCGCCACCTGATTTTTATTTCAAGAGGCAGGTATCGGCCCTTTTTCTTGGCATATTGTTCATGATTTTCACCTCTTTTTTTAACTACAAAAAACACGAAGCTTACACGGGAATTTATTATATTTTAACGTTGATAGCGTTGATAGCCGTTTTCTTTTCGCACGGTGTTATGGGATCACACAGATGGATATCTCTGGGGCCTTTTTCTTTTCAAAGCTCAGAATTCGCCAAGATCTTTCTCATAATATACCTTTCTTCGTACGTTTATAGGAATGATAAGGAACACATTCGAACGTTTGTTGGTGGAATTCTGGAACCACTCCTCAAATTAAGCCCAATATACGTACTTGTTTTTTTAGAGCCTGATCTCAGCACAACATCCCTTCTCCTGCTTTTAACACTTTCAATACTCTACGTCGCAGGCGCAAGGCTTTACCACATTTTATCAATTTTTGCACTTGGAGGTCTCTTAGTTTGGGGAGCGTATGCCGGAGGTCTTTTGCATTCTTACCAAAGAGCGAGGCTTTCATCGTTTTTAACGCTTTTATCCACAGGAAAGACCAATTATCAGGCTTCAATGGCGCTTTCGGCAATAAGCCACGGTGGAATAGCGGGAACGGGACCTGCTGGTGGCATATACAAATTTTACATGCCCGTTCAATTCAGCGATTTCATCTTTGCCACTTTTGGGGAAGAATTCGGTTTGCTTGGAATATCCGTTCTATTGCTTTTGTATTATTTGCTCATACGGGAATTGATACACGTTGCCTTAAAGATAGAAGATGATGTCTTTGCAAAGACCTACATAACAGGATTTGGTCTGTTAATAGCCTTTCAAATTCTTTTGAATGCAGGCGTTTCTTTAGGAATATTTCCTGTAACTGGTGTTACGCTTCCATTTGTGAGTTATGGAGGAAGCTCACTGGTTTCTCTATTAGGTGGAATGGGGGTGATCGTTAACATTGCCTATTCCAAAAGAGATTAATGGAGTTTTTGTGGCTGGCGTAACTGGCGGGCACATATATCCAGCTTTGGCGGTTGCAAAGGAGCTAGAAAAGCACTGCAGTCTTCGAGCCATCTTCATTGGAAGTGGAAGGGGAGCCGAAAAGAAGATATACAACGAAAGATTTCCTTACAACTACATCATGCTTAAAAGCAGTGGCAGCGATAGAAATAAACTCTATTACGCTTATCACAATTCAAAAGCCCTTGTTAAGGCGTTATTCACTTTAAAGAAAATTCACCCAGATTTTGTATTCACAACTGGTGGATACGTTGGAGGAATAGTTGCATACGCCGCCCATATCTTAAAAATACCCATTTTTCTTCACGAATCTAATTTAGATGTTGGCATAGCCAATAGAAAGATCACTTCATATGCGAAAATATCCTTTTGTGCTTTTGAACAATCAAAGAAATTTTTAAAAAATGCAATCGTTAGTGGTACACCCGTAAGAGAAGAATTCTTTCTTCCAAAAGATGAAAAATTTAAGGATGAGTTTGGCGAAAAAACTGTGCTCATTTTTGGAGGCAGTGAAGGGTCTGATTTTTTGGATAAAATCACAAAAGGACTTTCAAAACGGTTTAAAGACGTTACCTTCATTCACACGGGGAAATCCGTTGTAAAATCTAAAAATGTCGTGCACTACAGCTTCATAGAAAACATGGCCTATTTCATGAGAAATGTGAATGTGATCGTGTCTCGTGCTGGTGCCAGCACTCTGGCTGAAATAATGGCTTCTAAAACGCCTGCCATTCTTGTGCCATGGAAAGGGGCTTTGAATTCCCATCAAATGAAGAACGCACGCTATCTGGCGGAAAATTCGGCTGCTCTCATTGTAGATGAAGACAAAAGTGATGTTGATGAAATGGAGAAGTTATTGAAGCTACTTTTAGAGCCAGGAATTAACGAAAAATACAGAAAAAGGTTGGCAGAATTTTCTCCCAAACTTTCACCTTCTTCATTCATAGCAAAGAAAATAGTTGAAACGATAAGTTAAAGATTCTCCTCGTGCCGTGTTTTTCTGCACGACCTGCGCATCCCAGCCTCACATTTGTGAATCTCCAGATGGAAAGAAATTTCAAAAAATAACATTGAAACAAAATTTTAACTTGACTTTTTGAATCTTTTTATGATAGTCTATCCACAACTCATTACATTTCGAAGAGGGAAAAGAATGATTTATAAAAAATGTATTTTAAGTTCCGAAAAATTTAATAAGAAGCATTACGTTAAGTATTCGCCCGGTGGAGGAGCGAAAGCTTGAACGTGTGCTTTAAATAAAGAAGCTAATCCACCGGGCCATATCGAATTGAGATGTGGCCCTTTTTCTATACCATATTTCAAATTTGAAGGAGGAGATAAGTATGAAAAAAGTTTTTATCGTGACCATGTTAGTTGTAGCGTTGTTGGCCTTAACGGTAAGCGCGGATGCTTTGCAGAGAATCGTATCATCAGGATATTTGCGTGTGGGAATGGATGCGGCTGGCTACATGCCGTTTGAAGGAACGAACAGCAGTGGAAGCTGGATAGGTTTCGATGTTGACTTTGCAAGACTTATGGCCAAAGCGCTTGGCGTGAAATTGCAGATAGTTCCTACGCGTTGGTCTGGCATATTGCCCTCGTTAGTTTCTGGGAAATTCGATATGATAATCTCCGCTATGACTATCACACCCAAGCGTGCAATTATGGTAAATTTCTCCATACCGTACTTCACAGTTGGACAAGAAGTTCTTTACAATTCCACCGTCTACAAAAAAATGCCAACTTTGAAAGAATTATTTAACCAGAAAAATCTCACAGTTGCCGTTCAGATAGGAACCACAGGTGATGATGCTGCAAAGGCTTTCTTCAAAAATGCCCGCATCTTGGAATTCGCTTCTATGGATGAAGCCGCTTTGCAGGTGGCTTTAAGAAAAGCGGATATAGCCGTTGCCGATTCCACTTACGTTAGCTACATGTCGAAAAAATATGCTCAACTTTCAAGTATAAATGAAACCCTCACCACGGAAAATTATGGTATAGCCATGAAACAGGGAGAATTCAATTTACTTAATTGGGTGAACACTTTCATTACTTACGAAAAGGCAAGTGGAGAATGGAAAAAGCTGTACGACAAATGGTTCACGAGCTACAAACCCAATTCATGAGGTGAGATTGTATGGGAAGGATCTTGAAAAAAATATCGATCGCGGCGTTTATCGTCGCGATCGGAGGAATATTCTATTACCTCTTATCTTTACAATACCCATTCCATTGGAATGTAGTGCCAATGGATTATTTAAAAATGTACTATCTCGGACTTCTCATGACTTTGAAGATATCTTTGATGAGTATGGTATTTTCATTTGTAATAGGAATTATAGGCGGAATAATGAAAGTTTCAAAAAGTGAAACGTTGCGCGATTTGGCAAGCGTATACGTGACGTTTTTTCGAAACATTCCATTGCTTGTTGTCATCTTACTGGTTTACTACGGAGTGGGAACGGTGTTCGATTTTCCCAGATTTTGGGCGGCGGTCATAGCTCTTTCAACCTTTGAAGGAGCGTACATGATAGAAATAATCAGAGCTGGAATACAATCTATTCCCAAAGAACAGTTTGAAACAGCTGAAGCGTTGGGTCTCTCAGCTAGGGAAAGATTTTTTGACATTATCCTTCCCCAGGCATTCAGAAATGCCCTGCCTTCTCTGACTGGACAATTCATAAGCCTTGTCAAAGATAGTTCGTTAGCATCGGTTATAGCGATAAATGAATTAACACAGCGTGGAACGCAAGTAGCCACAATGGCATTGGCGTCTTTCGAAAGTTACATTACAATCGCTGTCATATATTTCACGCTTACTTACACGTTAAGTTTGATAAGTTCCAAATTGGAAAGGAGGCTCGCCATACCATGAGTGTCATTTCGGCGAAAGGTGTAAGAAAAAGTTTTGGGGAGATTGAGGTGTTGAGGGGAATATCAATGGAAGTGGAAAAAGGTGAAGTTGTGGTTCTTATGGGACCATCCGGAACCGGGAAATCCACCTTTTTACGAACGCTTAATTTTTTAGAGATTCCCGACGGTGGAGAGATAGTCTTCGGTGATATAAGAATGAAAAACGATGTCGCCATCTTAAGAAAAGCCAGATCACGCATGGCTTTCGTCTCGCAAAGTTACAATCTTTTTCCACACATGACTGCGTTAAAGAACGTTGTGTATCCCCTTGTGAAGGTGAAAAAGATGGAAAAAAGTGAGGCGCGAAAAAAAGCCGTGGAAGTGCTTTCGCGCGTTGGATTGAAAGATAAAATAAACAGTTATCCGGGGCAACTTTCTGGAGGCCAAAAACAAAGAGTGGCCATTGCACGTGCGATAGCGATGCAGCCGGATTTGATACTTTTTGACGAGCCCACATCAGCACTTGATCCTGAAATGACCTCTGAGGTTTTAAAGGTCATGAAAGAACTTGCCAATATGGGAACCACGATGATAGTGGTAACACATGAAGTTGGTTTTGCCCGTGATGCCGCCGATAGAGTGGTATTCATGTCAGATGGAATTATATTGGAAAATACTGAACCGAAGGAATTCTTCAAGCGGCCTAAGAGTGAAAAGGCTGTTAAGTTCTTGGCTAGGCTTTAGCAGTTTTATCTTTTTAACTTCGCCATGCTTAAAAGCCATCTTGAATAGATCGTAGGATACACAATACAAATCAATTCGCCCGTCAATGTTACAAAGCATTCCGAAGAATGATTAAATCACACCCTAGAAGTACTTATCAAAATATTTGAGCTCTTCAGCTGAAAGAAGAGTGAATCCATTCTGGCAAAAGCCTTCGAAAAAATCGCCCTTTGTATTATGCACAACATGAGTCAATTCGAAGGGTTGAATTTATGCAATAAAGATGGTATAATTCTACTCAAATTTATAAATTTTGTAAATATATATTACTTTTTAAAAGTAATATGGTTAAAATAAAATTAAATCGTCGTCTCTTTGAAATGAGACAAATTCGAAAAAAGGGGGTAGTTTTGTGAGAAAAAATGTATTGGTTTTGGTTTTGGTCGTTGCGGTGTTCTCTATGAGTATGGCAGCTGGAGTTTACGGTGGAATTTTTAACTACTTAACCGGTGCGGATGCCAAAACACTTTTTCCGGCTAATGCGACGGACAATCCGTCGTATACAGTGGCGCGTCACATTTTTGATGGTTTGGTCAAATTCACAACCGATATGAAGATCGTTCCCGATCTTGCAGAGAGCTGGGATATTTCTAAGGATGGTACAGTTTACACTTTCCACCTAAGAAAGGGAGTTAAATTTCAAGATGGTACTCCCTTTAATGCGCAAGCTGTGAAGACGTTTTTCGATTATGTTTTAACACACAAGTTGAGAAGAACTTCCCTTTACAAACCTTACATAAAAAGTGTTGATGTCATCGATGAATACACGGTAGCTTTTCACTTAAACTTCCCATTTGGTGGATTTCTCCACACTTTGGCACATGGCGCCGGTTTAATTGTTGATCCAGCTATGATAAAGAAATACGGGGACAATCCTGGGGAATTGGGAAGGCATCCAGTTGGAACCGGACCATTTGAACTGGTAGAGTGGAAAGAGGGAGAAATAATAAAGCTAAAGGCAAATCCAGATTATTGGAACGGAAGACCATACCTTGATGGCATAAACTTTAAAGTCATACCGAATGATATGACAAGGCTTATCCAGGTGGAAACGGGTGGAGCAGAGCTTACAGTAAGGGTTCCTCCGATAATGGTCAAAAAACTCAAGAATGATAAAAGGGTAAACATAATGGTAAAACCAAGCTTGAGAGTCATATACCTGGGTTTCAACTTGAAAAAGAAACCATTTGACGATGTGAGGATAAGGCAAGCTCTTAACTATGCTATAAACAAGAAAGAATTGTGTTCTGTCATAATGCAGGGCTTGGCAACTCCTTCTGATTCCCCTCTTTCTCCTTTGACATGGGGATATTCTTCTACGGGTGGCTATCCTTACAATCCTGAAAAAGCCAAGGAATTGCTTAAGGAAGCTGGCTACGATGCAAACCATCCTTTGAAATTCGAACTCGTCACGCCACGTGGTAGGTATTTAAACGATTATGAAACGGCAGTGGCAATTCAAGCGATGCTAAAAAAGGTTAACGTTGATGTATCTGTTAGAGCAATGGAATGGGGAAGTTATATAAGTTATCTCTTTTCCAATCCTAAACCTTCCGACGCCAAATATCAGGTATTTCTCCTTGGATGGGCTCCTTCTACGGGAGACGCAGATTGGGTGTTGAGACCACTTTTCTACTCAAAAGAGTGGCCACCTTACGGTGATAATAACACTTACTATTCCAATCCTGATGTTGATAAGCTTATACTTGCCGGAATGAAAGAAAGTAATCCAGAAAAGAGGAAAGAAGACTACGCAAAAGCCCAGAAACTAATAGTTCAGGATGCTCCTTGGGTCTTTCTTTATAACCTCCAGCAGGCGGTGGCCACAAGAAAAGATGTTCACGGCGTGCAAATACTGCCCGTGGAAATAGTTTTGGCGAATAACGCTTGGATTGCCAAATAAGCGTGTAACGTAAAGTTATTTTCATTTTGTGGGATGTAGAAAAATTCTACATCCCACGCTTTAAAATTCCCTTAAAAGTTGGAGGTGATTTGTTGAGCAATTTTATCCTCAGGAGATTGCTTTTACTCATACCTATATTCATAGGTGTTTCAATACTCTCTTTTTTGATGATGCATCTCATCCCTGGCGATCCAGCTCGTATTATGGCTGGACAAGACGCAACTTATCAGGAAATACAGAGTATAAGGGTTGAATTTGGTTTAGACAAGTCTTTACCCGTTCAATACGTGCTTTTTATGAAAGGGGTAATGGATGGAAGTCTGAAATCCATAAAAACCCAACGCCCTGTATTAAAAGAAATATATCCAAGATTTCTCAACACCCTTGAGTTGTCATTGGTAAGTATTGTAATATCGGCTTTTTTAGGGTTAGGCTTTGGCATTGTAGCAGCTGTTAAACACAATTCATGGCTTGACAATCTGGTAATGGGATTTTCGCTTTTTGGCATCTCTATGCCAGTTTTTTGGCTTGGTATATTGTTAATAATAGTATTCGCACTCATATTAGGCTGGTTACCAGCCGCAGGAAAGGGTGGAATTCAACACATAATACTTCCCTCTATAACATTGGGAATGGCAACATCTGCGATCATTGCCAGAATGACAAGAGCGAGCATGCTTCAAGTTATGAATCAAGATTTTATAAGAACTGCCGACGCATTTGGCATTCCTCAAAGAAAAATCATTTACAAGTACACCCTTAAAAACGCTCTCATTCCAGTCGTAACCGTTATTGGGCTGCAATTTGGATATATGCTTGGGGGAGCGGTTTTAACAGAAAGTGTTTTTGGATGGCCTGGTTTGGGAAGGTTTATCGTCGATTCAATATTTGCCAGAGACTATCCTGTCGTTCAGGTTGGCATTATGTTGATAGCCCTTACGTTCGTTTTGGTTAATTTGCTTGTGGATATCACTTACGCGTTTTTAGATCCCAGGATAAGACGAAGGTAAGGTGAAAATATGGAAAAGACAAGAAGGGCAGAATCGTTTTTCACCATTATGAGAAGAATAAGAAAGAATAAGATGGCTTTATTTGGAACTTACATCGTTTTGGCCTTTGTGGGTATAGCAATATTTGCCCCATGGATTTCTCCTTACAGTCCAACCGCTCAAGATTACACGGTGAGTTTGCAAGGGCCAACGTGGGCCCACCCTTTTGGAACGGATATATACGGCAGGGATGTGTTAAGCAGGGTTATATACGGTGCCAGAATTTCATTGGGAATATCATTCGTTGCGGTCTTGGTGTCCGTTATCATAGGAACGATCTTGGGAGCGATCGCCGGCTACTTTGGAGGCGCATTGGACGAGATAATAATGAGAACGTTCGATGTCTTTTTGGCATTTCCAACCATCCTTTTGGCGATAGCGATAATTGCCATTTTAGGGCCCGGTATGGTTAACATTGCCATAGCGATAGCCGTTTATTCCATTCCTCAATTTGCCCGCGTTTCAAGGGGAACAGTCGTTTCAGTAAAGGCAAATGAATACGTCGAAGCGGCTCGTTCGATAGGAGAAGGAAAATGGTCCATTCTGATGAGGTACATTTTACCAAATTCTATTGCACCAATAATAATTCAAGCCACATTAAGAATGGCCACAGCAATTTTGAGCATAGCTGGTTTGGGATTCTTAGGTCTTGGCGTTCAACCTCCTACGCCAGAGTGGGGATCTGATTTGAGCTTAGCCATGACTTACATCCAGGTTGCACCGTATCTTGGCATATTTCCAGGGCTTGCTGTTTTCTTGGTTACGATGGGATTCAACTATTTCGGAGACGGTTTAAACGACGCTTTGAATCCAAAATTGAAAGATAGGTGATGCGTATTGAGCGATGAAATCATACTTTCCGTCAAAAATCTGAAGGTGCATTTTGATACGGAAGAAGGAGAAGTTAAAGCTATAGAAAATGTGAGCTACGATCTTAGAAAAAATGAAACACTTGGAGTAGTTGGAGAAACCGGTTCCGGAAAGTCCGTGTCCGCTTATGCCGTGATGGGATTAATTCCTCAGCCTCCAGGAAGAATTTTAGGAGGAGAAATCATCTTTAAAGGAAAAGATCTTTTAAAGTTGAAAAAAGATGAAATGAGAAAAATAAGGGGAAATGAAATTGCCATGATCTTTCAAGAACCTATGACGTCCTTAAATCCGGTTTTTACCATTGAAGAACAGATGATTGATATTCTCAAAGCGCATGGATTTTCCAAAAAAGATGCCAGATTGAAAAGCATAGAAGCACTTGAAAAAGTTAAGATGCCTGATCCGAAGCTTGTATTGAAGAAATATCCTCATGAGCTTTCAGGAGGTATGAGGCAACGGGTTATGATAGCCATGGCTCTTTCATGCGAGCCCTCGCTTTTAATAGCCGATGAGCCAACAACGGCGTTAGACGTTACCGTACAAGCCCAAATTTTAAAACTTTTGAAGAGAATGCAAGAAGAATATAACATGAGTGTTTTACTTATCACACATGATTTGGGAGTGGTTGCTCAAAATTGTGACAGTATAGCCGTAATGTACGCTGGCAACATAGTGGAATATGGGAGCGCAGAACAGATTTTTGAAAGAGGAATGCATCCTTACACAAAAGGCTTACTCAAAGCAATACCACCCCTGGAAGGAGAAGCGGAAAAGCTAAACGTTATACCCGGTGTTGTACCAAATCTCATATATCCACCGCAGGGATGCCGTTTTCATCCAAGATGTGAGAGAGCAATAAAAGGTAAGTGTGATGCTGAAATACCAACGCTTGAAGAGATAAAAGATGATCCCGGGCACAGATTGGCTTGTTTTAATCCGTATGGGGGTTGAAATTATGTTTGTAGAAGTTAAGAATCTTACAAAAAAATTCAAAGTCCTTAAAGGAGCAACTGGAAAAAAAGCGGAAATAACGGCGGTTGACAATGTGTCCTTTGAAATAAACAAAGGTAAAACGCTTGGGCTGGTTGGAGAATCTGGATGTGGAAAAACCACAACTGGGAGGATGATAGTTAAACTTACAGAACCTTCAGATGGAAAAATAGTTATAGAAGGAAAAGATGTAACTCACATGAAGGAAAATGAATTTAAGCCGTTTAGAAGGAACGTTCAAATCATCTTTCAAGATCCTTATTCTTCGTTAAATCCAAGAATGACGATATACGATACGCTTAAAAGGCCATTGCGCATATTCAAGATCACAAAAGACAAAAATGAAGAAAAAGAATTGATCATGAAAACACTTGCAAGCGTTGGATTAAAACCAGAACATATGACAAGATATCCTCATGAGTTTTCGGGAGGTCAACGCCAAAGGATTGCTGTAGCACGCGCGATAATCACACATCCCAATTTCATAGTGCTTGATGAACCGACTTCCGCTTTGGACGTGTCGGTTCAAGCACAGATAATGAATCTTTTAAGGAGTTTGAAGAATTCACTTTCTTTAACCTATCTTTTTATATCTCATGATTTGTCCGTTGTGAAATTTATAAGCGATCAAATTGCCGTTATGTACTTGGGAAACATTGTAGAAATCTCTACAACAGACGAAATTTTTAAACACCCTTTGCACCCTTACACGCGCTTACTTTTTCAATCTATTCCCGTGCCTAATCCGAAAAAAAAGATAAGAATACCACAAGATGTGGGAGAACTTCCTTCTCTTTTAAATCCACCAAAGGGATGCCCTTTTTACAGTCGTTGCCCATTGGCGAAGAAAAAGTGTGAAACACTTAAACCACAACTTAAAGAAGTATCTCCAGGACACAAAGTAGCATGTTTTTTGTACGGTGAAGATTAAAAGAAAAATCCGTCTTAATTAAAAAAGCCCCTTTCGGGGCTTTTTTCAATTCTTAAATTGGTTTACGAAATTCAATTGAAGGGTCGAAAGTTGGTTCTTCAATTCATCTACAATCTTTTCGTCTACATTTTTATCCAAATATTCTATCATCCTTGCGAGCAAGTCGATCAAAAATCTTGCGTCATCTTTTGATTTGTGAAATTCATCGTCTGCATCTTTTACCAATCCCAATGAAATCCAAGCTTTTTGTTCCAAAAGTGAAAAGGCAAAAAGCGCGGTTTCCTTGGCATTTAACACCTTTTTTTCTTCATTTTTTTCGCTGGCTTCTTTATCTTCTTTTTGTTGTTGCGAATTTTCTTCGCTCATGCTTTCACCTCCGTCGGGATCTTCACGACGTTTATTTTACCATCCCTGACGTCTACCAAAACTTCCTCTCCATCTTTTAAGGTACCTTGAATTATCATATCGGCTATTTTGTTTTCAACTTCATTTTCTATCAATCTTCTCAAGGGTCGAGCTCCCAAAGATGGATCGTATCCCCTTTGGGCCAATAAACTTCTCGCTTGAGGCGTTATCTTGATTTTTACATTTTTCTCAGCTAACATTCCTTCTACTTTCTTTATGAATTTGTCAACGATCAATTCCATATGCTCTTTTTTCAAAGGCTTAAAGGCTATGATTGAGTCTATTCTGTTAAGAAATTCTGGTTTGAAATGCTTTCTTATCTGATTCATGAGTATTTCATCCACATACGCTTTGCTTCCAGATTCAACTTTGTCCAATATGTAATCGCTTCCAACGTTTGAAGTCATGATTATTATTGTGTTTTTGAAATCGACTGTGTTTCCCTTTCCATCTGTTAGTCTTCCATCCTCGAGGACTTGAAGAAGGGTGTTGAAAATCTCCGGATGGGCTTTTTCTATTTCGTCCAAAAGTATCACACTGTAAGGTCTTCTTCTTACGGCTTCAGTTAACTGTCCTCCTTCTTCGTATCCCACGTAGCCGGGGGGAGCTCCTATAAGTCTGGAAACACTGTGCTTTTCAGAATATTCCGACATGTCTATCCTTATCATCGCGTTTTCACTATCAAAAAGCACTTCTGCCAGAGCTTTTGCCAATTCTGTTTTTCCAACTCCCGTTGGTCCAACGAATATGAACGATCCCAATGGTCTATTTGGATCTTTTAATCCGGCTCTTGCCCGACGTATAGTTGCGGCTATGACGTTAACGGCTTCTTCTTGATCGACTATTCTTTGATGAATTAGTTTTTCAAGATCCATGAGTTTCTTTCTTTCATCTTCCAAAAGCTTGCTAACAGGAATGCGTGTCCACCTTTCGACCACTTTGGCTATGACGTCTTCATTTACGACCTTGGGTGTGTTCTTTTCTCTTTCTTCCCATTTTTTCTTTACGTCGTTGAGTTCGGTTTTCTTTCGTTCAAGTTCGGCTTTTTTCATTGCAGCCCTTTCGTAATCTCCGTCCATAGCTGCGGTGTTTATCTCTTCCTCCAGATTTTTTATTTCTTTTTCAAGCTCTACAAGTTCTGCCGGAACGAAAGAATTTTCAAATTTCACTCTGGATGCAGCCTCGTCTATTAAATCAATTGCCTTATCCGGCAAGAATCTATCCGTGATGTAATGTGAAGAGAGTTTTACCGCCGCAACTAAAGCTTCGTCTTCTATTTTTACATTGTGGTGTTTTTCATATCTTTCTTTCAATCCCCTTAAGATGTTTATACTTTCCTCTTCAGATGGCTCTTTCACGTAAACGGTTTGGAATCTTCTTGCCAGGGCTTTATCTTTTTCTATGTATTTTCTGTATTCCTCAACTGTAGTTGCTCCTATACACCTAAGCTCTCCTCGCGCCAAGGCGGGTTTCATCATGTTTGAAGCGTCTAAACTTCCTTCAACGCTTCCAGCTCCTACAACTGTGTGAAGTTCATCTATGAACAATATTATTTCACCATTTGAAGCTTTTACAGCGTCTATTAGAGCCTTTAACCTTTCCTCAAATTCTCCTCTGAATTTAGTTCCAGCTAAAAGTCTTCCCATGTCTAAAGATAGAATTTTCTTATCTCTCATGTAATTTGGGACTTTTCCATCGGCTATCAATTGGGCCAGACCTTCAACGATTGCCGTCTTTCCCACACCCGGATCTCCTATTAAAACTGGGTTATTCTTTCTCTTTCTTCCAAGTATTTCAATTGTTCTTTCTATTTCTTTATCCCTTCCTATGACGGGATCTAACTTTCCGGCTCTGGCTTCCGCAACCAGATCGGTTGTGAATTTCGCGAGGGCATCGAGATTTTCTCCTTCTTTTGAAGCGCCACTTTTTCTTATTTTAAGCACGGAATTGTAAACTTTTTCGTCATCTATTCCAAATCTTTGAAGCAACCTTGCAACCATTGAATCCGGCGTTTTTACGGCACCTAAAAGAAGATGCTCAGTTCCTATCTTCTCGTCCCCCATTCTAGAAGCTTCCGCTTTTGCCGCTTCCAAAACGTGCCTTGCATCTGGTGTTATGTACATTTGTTTTATGGCACCGCCACTAGAGCTGTATCCACCGTATTCACGCACAACTTCTTCGGTTTTTTCTTTCAATTTTGGTACGTCTACTTTTAAGTCTTTCAAAACATCTATTGCCACGTTTTCTTCATCTTCCAAAATGGCTAACAATATATGTTCAGATCTCAATTGGTCCTGGCCGTATCTTGTCAATATATCCTGTGTTGCCATCATTATTTGAGATGCCTTTTCCGTGTATTCATCAAAGTTAAACATCATCATTCACCTCCAAAATGAAAGGGGCTTAAAGCCCCTTTCAAACCACTTTTATATCCTTTCATTTAACTTCTATCTTCACCTTTTTAGATTTTGATTCAGGGCGTTTTGGTATAACGAGTTTCAAAACTCCATTTTCGTATTTTGCTTCGATCTTCTCAGGATCTGCGTTGTCAGGCAGCGTAAAGGATCTTTCGAAAGTGCCGTAGCTTCTTTCGAGAATCCTTGCTCCTTTCTTTTCTTCCTTGCGCTCGTCTGTTTTTTCTCCTTTTATGGTGAGAATATTGTCATTTACACTGATTTCTATATCATCTTTGTTCATGCCGGGAATTTCCGCCTCTATTTCGTATCCCTTATCGCTTTCGAATATATCCATTGGAGCTATCAATTCATCCATGCTTCTTGAAAAAGTTGGCCATTCATATGGAAATTCCTCAAAAAGTCTGTCAATCATTCTCTGCATTTCTTTGAAAGGAGTGTAAATGTCCATCACATTTTCATTTCTTTCTTTTCTCTTTTCAATCGCCATACAAATCACCCCCTGATAATTTATCTATTTCATTCAAAAATTATTTTCCTTGATATTCCGCGTTCACCGTGCCGTCGTCTGTCGTATCGTCGTTTGATGTTGTGGAACTCGAACTTGTTGTGTTGTTGGACGCAGCTTGCTGGTAAAGCTTTTGACCTATCTCTTGAGACTTCTTATTTAGATCATCAACGAGTACTTTCATTCTCGCATAGTCATCGTGTTCTATCGCGTCTTTTAGATCTTTGACCATTGACTCCACTTCGCTTCTCAGAGATGGATCTATCTTGTCTCCTTGTTCTTTCAAGAGTTTTTCAACTTGATAGGCTAGACCATCAGCGTTGTTTTTAAGCTCCACCTGTTGCTTGCGTTTTTTGTCTTCTTCTTCGTAGCGCTTAGCCTCTTCTACCATTCTCTTTATCTCATCTTCTGAGAGATTCGAAGTCCCACTTATGACTATCGATTGACTCTTCCCAGTTGCTTTGTCTTTCGCCGAAACGTGAACTATTCCATCTGAATCTATATCAAATGTCACTTCTATTTGAGGCACTCCTCTTGGAGCAGGCGCTATCCCTGTTAGGGTGAATTTTCCAAGTGATTTGTTATCTGCCGCCAGCTCTCTTTCTCCCTGCAAAACGTTTATTTCCACTTCAGTTTGCCCATCTTCAGCCGTTGTGAATATTTCACTTTTCTTCGTTGGTATTGTAGTGTTACGTGGTATCAATTTATGGAATAGACCGCCTTTTACCTCAACACCCAATGAAAGTGGAGTTACGTCTACGAGCACGACATCTCTCTTTGTCTCTCCAGCGAGTATAGATGCCTCTATGGCTGCCCCTATCGCAACGGCTTCATCCGGGTTAACCGCTTTTGATGGTTCTTTGTGGAATATATCCTTTAAGAATCTTTGAATTATTGGCATTCTTGTTGAACCACCGACGAGCAAAACTTCGGCAATATCGTCTGGTGAGATTTTTGTATCATTTAAAACGGTTTCTATTGGCTCGCGCATCTTTTCAACTATGTCTTGAATGAGGCTTTCGAGTTTTGCTCTCGTCAACGTTGCTTCTAAGTGTTTTGGACCATTTGCGTCCGCAGTTATATAGGGTAAGCTTATTTGAGTTTCCATCTTCGTTGTTAACTCTATTTTTGCCCTTTCAGACGCGTCTTTTAACCTCTGCAAAGCTTGCTTATCATTTGAAAGATCTATTCCTGTGTCTTTTTTGAACGTATCTATGAGCCAGTCCATTATTCTTTGATCGAAGTCATCCCCACCAAGATGGTTGTTTCCACTCGTCGCTTTAACTTCTATGATTCCTCCACCTATTTCCAACAACGATACATCAAAAGTTCCGCCACCAAGGTCACAAACTATGACGTTTTCTTCCTTGTTTTTGTCAACACCGTAAGCCAGAGCTGCCGCTGTAGGTTCATTTATTATTCTCATAACTTCAAGACCGGCTATCCTTCCAGCATCCTTTGTCGCTTGACGTTGAGAATCTTCAAAGTAAGCTGGAACCGTTATAACCGCCCTTCTCACTTTTCCTCCAAGAGCCGCTTCTGCGTCTTTTCGAAGTTTCCTCAATACAAAAGCGCTTATCTCTTGTGGAGTGTACTCTTTGTTGTCTATTTTCACTTTGTAATCAGAACCCATGTGTCTTTTTATCGATCTTACGGTTCTTTCTGCGTTGAGTATCGCCTGTCTTTTTGCAGGTTCTCCAACCAAGATTTCACCACTTTTTGTGAATGCCACCATAGACGGCGTCAGCCTATTTCCTTCAGCGTTTTGAATAACTTCTGGTTTTCCATCTTTTACGACTGCCACTTCGGAATTGGTTGTTCCAAGATCTATTCCAACCACATACTCCTTTTCTGCCATTCGTGTCACCTCCATCTTTTTTCATCTCAATTATATACATGAAAGGAGGCAATGTCAATACCCATTTTTCAATTCATATGAATTCGTAATTCACTATAAATACTCATAATTTTTTATATAAATATTTTCTTATAATTATTGTTAAGCAATCTACATTTAAGATTGCCAATTTTTGGTTTCTTTTATCATATTTTGAAGGAGTCTTCTATCCATATTTGCCAACTCTGCCGCTCTACTCACATTTCCTTTACTTCTTCTGAGTAACTGTTTTACGAATTTTCTCTGGAGTTCTCTGTATAACTTTTCTTTTTCGACCTTCTTTTTTACGAGGAATGTCTGGTAATCCATATATTCCTGTTCTCCAATAACTTCGTCGGGTAAATCACGCACCTTTATCTCATCTTCTGAAGAATTTATCATTGCCCTTAATATAACGTTTTCCAATTCCCTTACATTTCCAGGCCAGCTATAACTTTTCAAAACGTTCAACGCTTTTGAAGATAAAACTTTTTCCCTCTCAGAAAATTTTTCAGAATACATCTTCAAATAATACTTGGCTATAGCTTCCACATCTTCGGGACGTTCTCTAAGAGGTGGAATCTCAATTCTTATTACGTTTATTCTGTAATATAGGTCCTGTCGGAAAGTTCCATCTTTGATCATCTCGCTTAGAGGTTTATTTGTAGCACATATGAGCCTGAAATCCAAAGGAATTTCTTTTACACTACCCAACCTTGTTATTTTGGAGTCTTGAAGCACTCTTAAAAGTTTTGCCTGATGATCGAGCCTCATATCTCCTATCTCATCTAAGAAAAGTGTTCCATGGTTAGCCGCTTCGAATTTTCCAATTTTTTGTCCGTTTGCGCCTGTAAAAGCTCCTTTTTCGTATCCAAAGAACTCACTTTCGAAAAGATCTTCCGGTATTGCTGAAACGTTGACGGCGATGAATGGTTCAAGGTACCTATGACTTTGCGCATGTATTTCTTTTGCGATCAGCTCCTTTCCGGTACCACTTTCACCAAGAATAAGGACAGGCAAATCTTTTTGCGCGTATTCCGGTATTTTATTCAGTATTTTCATCATCTTTTCATTTGCAGTGACTATGCCTGCTGTTGAAAAGCTCTTAATACGCGTCTTAAGTTCAAGATTTTCTCGCTTTATGCTGAAGTACTCCAAAGCCCTTTCGATCTTTACTTCCAGGTCTTTCAAATTCACCGGCTTTGATATGTAGTCGTAGGCTCCCATTTTTATCGCGTCAACGGCATTTTCTATGCTACCAAATGCGGTTACCAAAATAACCGGCACATCAAATCTTTCCTTCACTTTTTTTAGAAGTGTCATGCCGTCCATCCTTGGCATTTTTACATCTGTGATGATCAAATCAACTTCGCCATGTTCCATTTGTGCCAGAGCGTCTATCCCATTCTTTGCAATCAGTACGTTGTACTTTTTTGAAAAGTGCATTTTCATAAGATCCAATATGTGTTCTTCATCGTCCACAAATAAGATCGTGTTCAATTTTTCACCTCCAGTGGAAGATGCACCGTAAAAGTCGTTTTTGATGCATCACTTTCAACGTAAACTGTGCCTCCCATATTTTGAATGTAGTTGTAAACTATTGAAAGTCCCAGGCCGCTTCCGTGGGCTTTTGTTGTGTAAAATGGCTCGAAGATCTTTTCCCTATCCTCTTCTGGAATCGGCTTTCCGTTGTTTGATACGTGAACGTAGAAAGAATCTCCATTTCTTTTCAACTCAAACCATATTTTTCCACCTTCACCAACGGCATCCAAAGCATTTGTACCCAAGTTTAACAGCACTTCCATCATCATGTTTTTGTCTATTTTGGCGTAAATAGGTTGTTGAGGTACGCTTTCAATAACTTCCACATCTTTTTTTAAGGCGCTTTCCTTTAAAAGTAGAACCGTTTTTTGGACTATTTCATTTATGTTAACCATTTCAACGCTTTTTGGCTTTTGTCTGGCAAAATCAAGAAAATTTTCCAGCAAGCCGTTTATCCTTTCAATTTCTTCCTGAATGTATTTTCTCAGTTTTTTGCTCTGTTGAGGTTCTTCGTCTATTATCTGCAAAGAAGTGGAGATTACGTTCAAAGGATTTCTTATTTCGTGGGCCACTCCAAAGGCCAAACGTCCTAACGACGCCATTTTTTCCTGCAAGAAAAGGTTTCTTTCCGCTTTTCTCACTCTTTCTATACTTCTGTAACGCGAGAAGAAGAGAGCTATCTGGTTTGAAATTATGTCCACGACTTCCAAATCGGATGGAGTGTATCTTCCAAACCTTTTGCATCCAAGAATCATGCATCCTTCTATTTTATCCACACTCTTTATCCACACTAAGAATTCTTTTCCTTTCAGGAATTTTGGTTTTTTTGATATGGCGTAAAGATCCACTACTTTTGTGAATTTGGGTATAGAGTTAAAGTAACTTCCATCGATTTTTCTTTTGGCAGAGATAAAAGTTCCATCATCCTCTTTAAAGAAAATTTCCACAGTTGATGAATTCAGGACTTTTAGCATGTAATTTGATACCAAAACTGATAATTCTTCGAGATTATCAATACTCAATACCTTCCTCATGAAATTCATCATACTTTCCCTGTAATAGTAAGTGCCTGTTTTCGTGAATTTCTCTAAGACAATATCGATTTTCTTGAAAAAACCGTTGAAAGCGAGAAAAAGAAAAAACACCAATACAAAGTTTATGAAAAAAGATTGAACCGTTCCTACCTTTCCCGCAAAGTAAGAGTCTACGTAATACCCAATCGTGAAGAAAACCGATATTATGAAAGCAACTAACCCGCCGTAAAGGGCGTTTTTGAAAAAATTGGCGGAAAAGCTCACGTTATTTCCGTACATGGAGCTCATAAGCATGTACAAATACACGGAAAGTATCAACGAGTTTGTAAGTATGAGATAAGAAGGCGAAAACGGCCCAAAGTAGTACGACCATACGACAATAGCCTCAAAAGAGAAAAAACCAAGATAGTAAAGCGCGTTGAGAATTATTTTATTTCTTACGCTAAAGGATCTGACTTGAAAATATTTCCACACAAGGCAAAAAAGCATAACCGATGAGTTCAAAGTGAAAAAAACTGTGGAAAATTCTGACAGGTTTTTGGACGTGAAAGCGTAGAAAAAGAAGGCGACGCTTCCTACAATTAGGAAAAAGAATTCCAACCAGTACATTTTTTTGATATCTAAAAATGAGCTTAACATGAGCGCTATGGCGATCGATATCAAAAAAGAAAAAAGTGAGAATGACAGGAGTTGAAATTGAACCTTGCCAAAAATCCTGAAAAATTCCGAGGCGTTCCATATTAAAAACACCGTGGTCATGAATATGGAATAAAAGTTTTTAGGGCTTTTTTTCGAATAAATATGATACCTCACAGAATAAAGCAGCATCAAGCCATTTGCTATACTCGAAGCGAGGTTGACGTAAAATGAGAAAAGCATTTTTGTTCCTCTTTTCGTTTCTTTTCACAAATATTCATCGTTCAATTATATACTTCATGGTGTACTAGAACATTTTTTGAAACGATTTGTAGCATCGACGCACATGATGAGTACTCAATGCATGAGCTTAAAATTGCTTTTTTAACTCCCTGAAAAGACATGAATTGGAAAAACTCCGTCGTTTTATTCGACGGAGTTACCCACTTCTTGAATTTTTATCATATTGGTCGTTCCAGAAACACCCCATGGTATGCCAGCTGTAAGAACGACTTTATCGCCAGGCTTGGCGAGTCCCATTGCAACTAATTTTTGAGTTGAACGTGCCAACATTTCATCGGTGGAATCTACTTTGTCTATGACAACTGGAAGAACTCCCCATATGAGTGCGAGTCTATGATAAACTTGCACGTTTGGAGTGGGTGAAAGAATTATGGAAGATGGTCTAAATCTTGAAACGTGTCTGGCGGTCAAGCCAGAACTGGTAGAAGCGACTATAGCTTTGGCTTTTAGTTCAACGTTCAATTGCCAAGCAGATAAGGAGATAGCGTCACTCACGCTTTCACATTTAAATGGACTTAAAAGTCTATTGCGCTCTGAGGTGTTGAAGAACTCTTCCGCTTTTCGTGTAATTCTGTCCATGAATTCGACGGCTTCTAAAGGATATTTACCCATAGCGGTCTCTTCCGACAACATTACCGCATCTGTCCCATCTAAAACCGCATTTGCAACGTCTGTTACTTCAGCCCTTGTAGGTCTAGGATTGTTGACCATAGATTCGAGCATTTGTGTTGCCGTTATAACAGGAATAGCGCGTTTATTGCACTCTCTGATTATCCGTTTTTGGGCAACTGGTAAATCCTCAGGATTTATCTCCACACCGAGATCTCCACGCGCAACCATTGCACCATCTGAAACATCAAGAATTTCTTCTAAATTTTCAAGAGCTTGTTTTGTCTCTATCTTTGAAATTATTTTTATGTCTTTCATGCCGTTTTCTTTTAAGATTTTCTTTGCTTTTAGCACGTCTTCAGCTTTTCTAACAAAAGATTGTGCCACGTATTCAGGCTTCATTTGAGCCGCAAAATTCAAATCTTTCATGTCCTTTTCGGTAAAAGGTGGGATTTTTAAATCCACACCCGGAACGTTTATTCCACGATGGTGAGTGATCTCTCCAGAGTTCAATATCAGAGTTTTTATCTCTTTTTCATTTGTTGAAAGTACTTCAAGGGCTATTAAACCATCGTTCATTAAAATCTTATCTCCTTTTTTTACATCCAAAGGGAGGCCTCTGTAATCAACGGAAATTTTTCTTTCATCTCCAACAATTTCGTCCGTTGTAAGTGTAAGTTCTTTTCCTTTTTCTAACAAAATCTTGTCTTTTTTCAACCTTCCGGTTCTTATTTTTGGACCTTCAACGTCTATCATTATTGCAAGAGGAACACCCATGGTTTTTCTCACATCTCTTAGGATCTCTATGAGTTTCTTCTTCTCTTCATGAGTTCCATGAGACATGTTCAAACGGGCAACATTCATGCCTTTTCTTACAAGGTTTTCAAGCATCTCTCTTTTTTCAGTTGAAGGACCTATAGTGCAAACTATCTTGGTTTTTCTCATGCCTTCACCTCCCCACTCTACGAAAGTGTGTTTGCCAATTCGTAAAGGCTTAAGTCAAGCTCTTTTTTATTTTCCAACACTTCGCTCAATTTCATTGAGGCGATGCCATTCGATTCAAGACCAACCATGATATCGTTTTCTCCATCCAAAAGTTTTTGAACGGCTGTGGCTCCCAATCTTGACGCGAGCAGCCTGTCAAATACCGTCGGGGATCCACCGCGTTGAATATGACCAAGAATGGTTACCCTAGTTTCGTAGCCGGTTTTGTTTTCCAAATGCCTTGCGACAGTGTAAGCGCTCGCAGCACCTTCCGCTACGACAACGATGCTGTTTACTTTACCACGCTTCCTTCCGGACAGCAATTTGTCCGCCAATGCCTGATAGTCTATTTTTACCTCCGGAATTACAATCGCTTCAGAACCGGTGGTAAGTCCGGCTACCAAAGCTATGTATCCACAATTTCTTCCCATGGTTTCAACTATGAAAGCCCTTTCATGAGAAGAGGCTGTGTCTTTCAATTTCTGAATGTTTTCCACAACCGTGTTCAAGCACGTATCAACTCCTATACACATGTCCGTGCCATGAATATCGTTGTCTATGCTGGCTGGAATTCCAACAACTTTAACATCGCTTTCATTTGCTATGAGAGTTGCTCCGTTGAGACTACCATCACCACCTATAACGATCAGACCTTCTATTTCATGCTTTTTTAATATTTCGTAAGCTTCTTTTCTTATCTTATCAACCTTGAATTCTTCACATCTTGCGGTTCTAAGTATTGTCCCGCCTTTTTCCATTATTCCCCCAACATCGGAAAATGTGAGAGGTTTCACATCATCTTCAAGGAGACCAGCGTATCCACGCATTATTCCAAAAACTTCCAATCCTTTTGAAACACCGTACCTTACTACAGAACGTATCGCGGCGTTCATTCCTGGGGAATCTCCTCCACTCGTCATAACGGCTATTTTCTTCATTTTTAGATCCCTCCTTTTCAGTTAACGTGCCCATTTCAATTTTTAGCTACGAGCCAACTCGTCTATTTTTCGTTTATTTTATTCTTTCAACGTCTCTTCAAAAAACGTTAGTTGATTTTTTCCTCCCTTTTTCAACTTTTGTTTTATCTTTTCCACTTCTGCGTTGGTGAGAAAACGAACGCTTTTCTTTATCTGGCTGGTAGAGGCTAAGGCATTTGCAACCTGATAAGCTCGTTTTATAACTTCTTCCGGAATTCCGGCTATCCTTGCAACTTCTATTCCATAACTTTTATCCGCGCTTCCATTTATAACTTTATGAAGAAATACCACTTTGTTATCGCTTTCTATCACTTTTATCGTTAGATTGAAAACGCCATTGTACATCTTTTCAAGCTCGGAAAGTTCATTGTAATGGGTCGCAAAAATGGTAAAAGCTTTCAGTTTTTGTGATAAAAATTCTGAAACGGCCCATGCTATGCTTAGACCATCAAAGGTGCTTGTGCCACGTCCAACTTCGTCGAGAATTATAAGTGAATCTTTTGTTGCAAAATGTAAAATGGTGGCGACTTCCGACATTTCAACCAAAAAAGTGCTTCTGTTTGAGGCTATATCATCTCTGGCGCCTATTCTTGTGAAGATGCGATCGAAAACCTTTAAAACGGCTTTTTTTGCCGGAACGAAGGAGCCAACTTGAGCCATGATGGAAATAAGCGCTATCTGTCTTATAAAAGTCGATTTTCCAGACATGTTAGGCCCGGTTAAAATCACGAATCTACGCTTATCGTTCATCCTCAAATCGTTTGGAACGAACTCCGTAACACGCTTTTCAACTGTTGGATGCCTACTTTCAACAAGGTCAACATGATCGGAAAACAGGGGCCTTGTGTAAAGGTCATCCAGAGCCATTTTTGCGAAAGAGCCAATCATATCTATAAATGCTACCCTTTGTGAATTAGAAAATATCTCTTTTTTCTTTTTAAGGATTTCATTACAAACTTGCTCAAAAAGCTCTTTTTCAAGTTTTTTGACTAGTTCGCTTGCGTGAATCATTTTCTTTTCCAATTCCAACAGTTCCGGTGTTATGTACCTTTCGGAATTGACTAACGTTTGTTTTCTTTTGTATTCAGGAGGTATTTTTCCTTTGTAAGATTTGGATATTTCCACGTAATAACCGAAGACACTGCTGTATCCAACTTTTGCCTTTGTTTGCAATTTTCGTCTAACACTTTCTTGATACCTTTGAAGGTATTCATCAACATCGTTCATCAAAGAACGGGCTTCATCCAATTCGATCGAAAACCCTTCGGCTATTACGCCTCCTTTACCCACTTCGCCTGTTGGATTTTCTTTCACCGCGTCTTCTAAAAACTCTCTCAGCTCTTTTAAATCTTCAAGGACGAAATCACTGAAAATTTTGTTTGATTCAACCCATAAGTTCAACTTTTCGAATCCCACTAAACTTTCTCTTAAAGCTGCGATATCCGAAGGAGTTGCGGCAGGATACGCTATGCGAGCCATTATTCTTTCAACGTCATGAATGACGGCAAGAATTTGCCTGAGCGATGAGAGTGAGTTTTCGTTTTTTACAAGTGCTTCAACCAGTGATTGTCGGCTTTCTATCTCTTTTTGATTTCTCAAAGGGGTTATCAGCTCCCTTTTTAACAATCTTTGTCCCAAGCTCGTAACGCATCTATTCATATGGTGGTAAAGCGAGCCTGGACCTTTGGTTAATATATCTAAATTTGAAAGTGTGTCTGAATCAAGAAACATGCGTGTGTTTTCTCTGAATTTAATGGGAGTTTTTATGTTTGAAAGCGCCCTTTTTTGAGTGTTTTTCAAATATTTCAAAACTGCAGCACAGGCAATAAGCTCTTCCTTTGACAATTCAAGGAAGGATATGTCATCCACTTTGAATTGTTCTTTGAGCACACTTTCAGAATTATGGCGATCGAAGTACCAATCCTCCACTCTTTCTTTAAAAATACCGTCAAAATTCGAAGCGGGATCTTTACCGGTGTAAATGATGTGCTTTGGCGCGTATCTTTCAATTGCATCGAGAGAAGACTCGACTACAAAATCACCAGTTGAGATATCAACTAGTGCAACGCTTTTTTCGTAAATTGCTGCGAGATAATTGTTTTCCTCACTTAAAGCCTCATCATCTATTAAAGTGCCTGGAGTTACCACCCTTGTGACGTCTCTTTTTACAAGACCTTTTGCCAATTTCGGATCTTCGAGTTGATCGCATATTGCCACTTTGTTTCCCTGTTCAACGAGTTTTTTCAAGTAAACGTTCAAAGCGTGGTGAGGAATTCCCGCCATTGGTTGATCCCCTCTATGCGTCAAAACCAAACTGAGTGCTTTTGAAATGTACTTCGCATCTTCTCCGAAGGCTTCGTAAAAGTCTCCAACCCTAAAAAGTAGCACGCTATCTGGATATTTGGCTTTTAAATCCGCGTACTGTTTCATCATGGGTGTTAGTTCATTTCGCAATTCTTACCACCCTCTTTGAAAGTTCACCGTACAATGGTCCGGCCGTTGCACGCACGATTTTTACTCTCACTTTTTCACCGTCTTCTATTTTTCCTTCAAAGAAAACCATTCTGTTATCTATTGTTCTTCCATAAGATTGCCCCTTGCTTCTTCCTTCGACTATTATTTCAACCTCTCTTCCAACCAATTTTTCGTTCAATTCGAACATTATCTCATGTTGAAGTGCGGAAAGTTTTGCCATTCTTTTCTTTTTCACGTTGATTGGAACATCGTCTTTGTACAGCTTTGAAGCAACCGTTCCAGGGCGTGGTGAATAAGGAGCCAAGTTCAGCCTGATAAATCGAACTTCTTTTACAAGTGAAAGAGTTTCTTCAAAATCTTCATCCGTTTCGGTTGGAAAACCTATTATCACGTCTCCGCCTATCGTAGCCTCAGGTATGGCTTTCTTTATCCTGTTTATGAGTTCTAAATATTCGGCTCTCGTGTACCTTCTGTTCATAAGTTTCAAGATTCTATCGCTCCCTGACTGAGGAGGAAGGTGAAAATTCCTTGATATGCGCTCATGAGAGGCTACAACTTCTATAAGTTCGTCGGTCAAATCTGAAGGGTAAGAAGTTAAAAACCAGAACCTCTCAACTTCTTTTATTTTTTGTACTTCTTCAAGAAGTTTGGCAAGTGAAGTCCCATCTTTTAAATCCTTTCCATAAGAATCCACATTCTGACCGAGAAATGTTATTTGATTGTGTCCCGCTTTTGCAAGAGCTTCCACTTCTTTCACAATTTCGTTTATAGGTCTTGAAATTTCCCTTCCCCTCGTGTACGGAACTATACAATAAGTGCAAAATTTATCGCAGCCAGAAATGATATTGACCCACGCGTGACGAGCTTTATTCCTTCCTTTTAACATCGATTGATCTATTTCAAAGATGTGATCTGAAATGTCGATCTCTTTTTTACCTTTGACAGCGTCAACAATGGAATTTAGTGCCCTTGTTCCCAGGACGAATTCGGCTCCACGCGCTTTGAATTCTTTGGCGTTTATTTGGGCCACACAACCCGTAACGCCAACTTTTATTCCACGTTTTTTCAACCTTCCTATTAAACTGTACGCTTTATTCGCCGATTTTTCCCTTACAGCGCATGTGTTTAATACCACGATATCGGCATCTTTCATGTTGTTAATCACTTCAATTCCAGCGCTTGAAAGGTATCCCTTCATTATTTCCGTGTCCCGCACGTTCATTTGACAACCGTAAGTTTTAAAAAAAACCTTCACTATTTTCCCACCTTTTGAAAACGTTTTAAGACGTGATTTTTGCGAATTTACAGCAACTACCATGTTTCTCCAAATTCTATATCAACGGTTAGTGGAACTTTCAACTTCACAACGTTTTCCATCTCTTCTTTTACGATACTTCGAACGCTTTCCAATTCTTTTTGTGGTAGTTCAAAAACAAGCTCATCGTGAACTTGAAGTATCATCATGGCTTGAAATTCCTTGAGTTTTTCGTGAATGTTTATCATGGCAATTTTTATGATATCTGCCGCACTTCCCTGAATGGGAGCGTTTATTGCCATTCTTTTTCCTTCCTCAGCGATATTGTGATTTTTGCTTCTTACAGATGGAATATCCCTTCTTCTTCCGAAGATCGTTTTAACGTAACCATTTTCTTTGGCAAAATTCATAGTTTTATCTAAATATTCTTTTACCTTCGAATAATTCTTAAAATAATTCTCTATCAACATTTGAGCGTCTGTGTTACTCATTCCAATTCTTTTTGCCAAACCATACGGGCTAACTCCGTATGTGACGGCAAAATTCACCATCTTTCCAACTTGTCGCATTTCCTTAGTCACTTCTTCTTCCTTCACGCCAAATACCTTAGCCGCGGTGGCGGTGTGAATATCGATTCCGTTTTTAAAGGCTTCAATAAGCGCCGGATCTTCGCTTACGTGTGCAAGCACCCTTAGCTCTATTTGGGAATAATCAGCGCTCAATATAATCCAACCAGGTTTTTGAGCCTTTATGGCTTTTCTTATTTCGCGCCCTTCCTCGTTGCGAGCAGGAATGTTTTGAAGATTTGGTTCGCTACTTGATAGTCTGCCTGTTGAAGTGCCCGTTTGGTTGAAAGAAGTGTGCACACGCGAAGTTCTGGGATTTACCATTTTTGGCAAGGCGTCCAGATAAGTTGATTTTAGCTTGAAGTACTTTCTATACTCTAAAAGTAGAGGAATGATCGGGTGATCGTTTATCATGTCTTCGAGTACTTTGGCATTAGTTGAAAAAGCGTGCGATTTTGTTCTCTTTCTTGGCCTTAAGCCAAGCCTTTGGAAAAGAATTTCAGAAACCTGTTTTGGAGAATTTATGTTGAACGGCATTCCACCGGCTAAAGCGTAAATCTTTTCTTCCAGATTGAAGAGCTTTTGGGAATATCTATCAGAAATTTCTTTCAAAGAAGGCGTGTCCACGTAAACTCCGTTTAATTCCATTGTGGAAAGCACTTCAACAAGTGGCATTTCTATTTTTTTGAATACTTCAAAGAGATCGTAATCGTACAGACCTTTACTTAAGATTTTATACAACCTGTAAGTTACGTCTGAATCTTCTGCTGAATATTTTCCCGCTTTTTCAACGTTTACCCTTGAGAAGTCTCCATTTTTTCCAGCAATATCCTCGTAAGTTATGGTTTTGTAATTAAGGTACTTCATAGCGAGAGAATCCAGCGAAAATTTCCTTTCGTTTGGATTTAGCAAATAAGCGGCTATCATCGTGTCAAAATACGGTTTGAATTCCACGTTGTACTTTTTTAGCACACTCAGATCGTATTTCAAATTTTGGCCTATAACTTTTGCATCTGTTGTCGAAAAAAATATTTTGATTTTTTCGATAACACCCTCAATCGGTAAATTCTTTCCCCTCTCATGGCCCACAGGAGTATAATAACTTTCGTTTCCCCATGAAATGGATATTCCAACAAGTTTGGCATCTATTGCACTCAAAGATGTGGTTTCGGTGTCAAAAGCCACTTTTCCAACCTCTGCCGCTTTTTTCAAAACTTTTTCAAGCTCTTCTAAAGAAGAAATTATTTTGTAAGTGTTTTGCCTTGCTTCAACATCTTCGTACAATCCAAATTCTTTCTTCAAAGAAGAAAATTCAAGTTCGTCAAAAAGGGCAATGAGTTCTTTCTTATTTGGCTTTGTGTAACTTCTTAAATTGAATTCCAAAGGAACATTGTAAGATAATTCGACAAGCTTTTTTGACAAAAGGGCGTTCTCTCTTCCGTTTTTTAAAAGATTTGAATACCTTTTTTGAATTTCATCCAAATGGGAATATATTTCACTCAAACTTCCATATGTTTTTAGAAGCTTAACGGCTCCTTTGTCTCCTATTCCTCTAACTCCCGGAATATTATCCGCTTTATCACCTACCAAGGCTAGATAGTCTCCAATCTGCGATGGGGTTAAACCGTATTTTTCGACAACTGCACGTTCGTCATACTCTTTTAAGTCTGTCACACCAGTAGATGTGAAACGAAGCACCCTCGTTTTTTCTTCTACCAACTGGAGGAGATCTTTGTCTCCTGTTACCACGTAAATACGATCGAATTTTTGGGAAAGCCTCTTAACAAGGGTTGCTATAACATCGTCCGCCTCGTAACCCGTTCCTTTTAAAAGTGGTATGTTAAGTGCTTTTATGAATTTTTCCACGTAAGGGATCTGTTTTACCATTTCATCAGGCGTTGGTTTTCTATTCGCTTTATAATCATCAAAGAGAGAGTGCCTGAAAGTTTTTTCTTTCGAATCGAGAACGAAAATAACAGAATCCCCCTTGTTTACATGCTCACGAAGAAATTTAGACAACATCTTTGCCACTCCGAAGACGGCGTTGGTGGGAATCCCTTTTGAGTTGCTCATTTCTGGTAAAGCGTAAAATGCTCTGTAAATCAAGGCGGTTCCATCAAATATGAAAAGGTTCACGATTTTATCACTTCTTCCACTTTTTTTCCGTTCTTTGAGGTGTAAGAAAAAAGAATGGCACCAATTACTATGAGAATGACGGAAACGACTTGTGCGATTCTCAAATTGTAAAACCATAGACTATCAAGTCTAAAAGATTCGTTGAAGAATCTGAAAACGGAGTAAAGTATCAGATACAGCGCAAAAGTTTGCCCGAATCTCGTTCTTCTCTTTTGAGTAAAAGTGTAAACTATGTAAAAAACCAACAAATCCGCCACGGTCTCATACAAAAACGTCGGCGTGAAGAATTTGTAATTCACGTATTGAGGCATTCTGTACTGGAGGGGTACAAACATCTTCCATGGTAAATTGGTTGGTGCCCCGTAAGCTTCATAATTGAAAAAATTGCCCCATCTCCCCATCGCTTGTGCAAAAGGCACTACCATCGCAAAAGCATCCATAGCTTGAAGGTATGTAAAGGAACATCGACCTTTTATCTTCTTTCTGAGAAGAATAAAAACAGCTGTCATCAAAAAGGTTGCGAATAAAGCACCATGGATGGCCATTCCGCCAGTCCTTGTGTCCAGGATCAGATTCAAGTGCTTTGAAAAGTAATCCCATGTAAAAGCCACGTAATAAAGCCTTCCTCCAAGTACCGAAAATGGAATTACAAAAACCATGCCCAGCAGAAATTCGTCTTCTTTGACACCTTCCTTTAAAAGCTGATGGCGTGCCAGAAGATACGCCACTATAACCGACGAGCCTATTATTGTCCCATACCACTTGATCCTTAATGCTCCAATGCTTACAAGATATGGGTTGAGTATTAAACTTCCGCTGAAAACGGCTTTCATGAAGAAGAACATTCCAACAATTGCAGCCGTTAATATTGACCAGAACAATATCCTTTTCATATCATCATCACCATTTTTTGAAATTTTTCCAAAGCTTTTTAAGCCTTTCCTGAATTTTTACTTCCAATCCTCGATCGCTTGGATGGTAAAACACCCTTCCCTTTAATCTTTCAGGCAGGTAATTTTCCATTACGAAGGCATTTTCCACATCGTGCGGATAGACGTAACCTTTTGAATATCCATTGTCTTTCATGAATTTCGTCGGAGCGTTTCTGAGTTTCAAAGGAACTTCATCAAAAGGATGCTTTTTCACCTCATTCGCGGCTTCTCGATAAGCTTTATAAAGTGCGTTACTCTTTGATGCGACAGAACAGTAAACGACGGCTTCGGCGAGCGCTGTTGTGCATTCAGGCATTCCAATGAAATGTGTGGCCTGGTAAGCGTCTATTGCAATGCTAAGCGCTCGCGGATCCGCCAATCCTATGTCTTCGGAAGCGAATCTGACTATTCTTCTCGCTATGTAGAGAGGATCCTCTCCAGCTTCCAGCATGGCTGCAAGATAATAAATCGCCGCGTCGGGATCGCTTCCCCTCATTGATTTATGAAGGGCAGAAATAAAATCGTAATGTTCATCGGCGCGCTTTCTGTAGCGAGGGATAGACCTCTGGATGATTTTTTCCACATCGTTTATTTCCTTTATTCCCATTGAAAGCGCCGTTTTAATTGCCGCTTCCAAAGAGTTGAGAGCCGTTCTCGCATCTCCACCAGACATCTCAGCCAGTTCTTGCAAAGCCTCATCCGAGAATTTGACATCAACTTCTTTCAAAGCCTTTTTTAAAATGGTTAGAATGTTTTCGGGAGAAAGAGGCTTAAACGTGAAAACATGGCATCTCGAAAGCAATGCTGGGTTCACTTCAAAACTTGGGTTTTCTGTAGTTGCACCTATTAAAATAACTGCCCCTTCTTCAACATACGGAAGAAGGGTGTCTTGTTGTGACTTTGAAAACCTGTGTATCTCATCCACAAAGATGACAGTTGCTTCTCCAGTAGCGCGAAAATTATCTTCAGCCTCTTTCATCATAGGTTTTAATGTACCCACGCCCTGCGTTGCAGCGCTGAAATGTTTAAAAGTGTTGCGCGTGCTATGTTTTATTATCTCCGCTAAAGAAGTCTTACCACATCCTGGCGGACCGTACAGTATACAACTGTAAAGCTTATCATTTTCTATGGCCAACCTTAACGGCATTCCCTTTGAAAGAAGATGTTCCTGACCCACGAATTCGTTCAAATTTTTTGGCCTTATCTTTGCCGCTAACGGCTCTTCGTTCCAAAGACTTTTTTGCAAAAGGTTCACCTTCTGCTTTCAAAAAAGCTCACAGTTTCTCTCAAACCTTCACTGAAAGAGTATTTCGGTTTCCATTTCAATACTTCTTTGGCGTGAGAAATGTCTAAAATACTTTTTCTCAAATCTCCTGGCCGTGGAGGACCGTATATTGGATCTGCATCGTAATATATATGTTCCTTTAGGGAAAGAAACACATCGTTTACACTCTTTCCGGTTCCCGTCCCTATGTTGAAAATCTCACCATCACCATTTTCCATTGAGAGAATGTTTGCATTTACGACATCTTTTACGTATATGTAGTCTCTTACGTATTCGCCATCCCCGTTTATGGTTACGGGTTCTTTATTTAACATTTTCTTTGCAAAAATGGCTATTACCCCGGCTTCACCGTCCGGGCTTTGCCTTGGACCGTAAACATTTCCATACCTTAAAATGGTGTAGCGTAGACCTTTTTCAAAGCCATAGAATCTAACGTATTTCTCTCCCGCAAGTTTCGATATTCCATAAGGGGATATCGGATCCGGGCAAACGCTTTCTGGAGTAGGAAATGGAGGATTTTCGCCGTACATCACACCGCCAGACGACGTGAAAACGATTTTTTTAACACCGTACTTGTGGCACATTTCCAATACGTTCAAAGTTCCTTTTATATTTACGCTTTCATCGTAAATTGGTTCTCGCACCGAACGGGAAACTGATATTTGAGCGGCGAGGTGTAAAACGTAATCCGGCCTGTGTTTGGAAAAGATCTTTTCCAAGCCCGCTAAATCCCTCGTATCTTGTCTGTACATGATGGCATCCGGATTCACATTCTCTTCTTTTCCAGTCGAAAGATCGTCTATAACTATGGGAGTCATTCCCATTTCCAAAAGCGCATCAACGATGTTTGAACCTATGAATCCCGCGCCACCGGTAACAATCACTTTTGTTTTTTCAGACATAAGCAGCCTCCTCATTTGATTATCAAGATATTATACCATCTGGCTGAAAGGCTGCTTGTCAGTGTTCTTCAACGTAATCCTATTGCAACACGAAAGATTTAAGAGCTTGGCGGCGTTTCCTTTGTTCACCGAAATTTCGAGATATCCTGAACTGTCAAAATGTGCTAAGAGCGTGTTATCCTCGGTTTGAGCGTAAGCCGTTCCCAGAATGGCCTTCATTCCGTTAACTTCGAAATGGTTCCCGATTTTTGCCCTTTCAATATCTTCCTTTTTCAAGGTCGTTTCGATGTTTCCAAAACCATCTATGTAAGCAACTTCGCTTTCTATGATACCTTCTCTCACATTTGCGGGTGGGTAATCCAGCTTTACAACATCTTTTATCTCTTTTCCGAACTCTTCAATTGGAATTCCCTTGTCCAAATAAGCAGCGGCGGCGGCGAAAATATCTCTGCCATGGAAAGTGTTGGATGGTGGATATTTGTACATGTATTTTGGATTTTCTATCGTATAACAAGAAAAGTCAGAATCGAGTATACGTGTAAATGAACCATTATCCGGCCCAACGCAATACCTATCTTTTACTTTTAGAGCGATCGCCTTTCTTTTTGTGCCAACACCAGGATCCACCACGGAGAGCAAAACACTTCCTTTAGGAAGATCTTCGAGAACCCTTTCGATGATGTGCGAGGTTTCTTTAACGTTGAAAGGAGTGATCGTATGAATGAGATCAACAACTACAGAATGTGGAGAAATTGTGTAGATGACACTTTTGGCTATGCCAACATAGTAGGAATTGTAACCCCAATCTGATATAAAACCTATCATGGTCTTCCCTCCCTAATCGAGCTTTTTTATTTTCATTACAATGCGTAAGCACTGTTGATTTTCAAGTAAAACGTGATTTTATCATGGTAGGAATTCCTAGAAGCAAAGTCTTTTTTACGATAAACGGTGTGTGAGAATTCGAGAAGAGAAAAATCTTTATAGTTGCATGGAAAAGAGTTTGCACTTTGTTTATCTTTCAAAGTTCTATACTTTCTCCCGCTTTGACAATTACGCACTTATCTTTCATCTTGTCCTTAAAAAGGTTGATGGCCATTTCTCCAGTGCAATGCAAAGGTACTATTTTGACTTTGTACCTTTGAAAAAATTCCAATACCTCTTCGATTCTTTCGATTGAGGAGTCTTTTAGATGGAATCCTCCCATTACCACAGAAACTGGAAACGACTCGCGCGCTTTTTTTACGATGTTATCTATTCCCCTATGAGCGCATCCTGTTATGAGAATTCCATTTTTGTAAAGATTCAATTCATCTTCGAAGAGATCATGTTTACCCTCGATCAAGAACCTTGAATCTATGTTTTTTTCCACAGTGGGAACGTTGTTTATTATTTTAAACCCATCAACCTCCATATCCCCTTCGACAAAATGAACATGTGCCTTTTCTTCAATTTCCTTCCAATCGTAAGGAATGCCTGCAAAGCGCTGTTCACTGTACTTTGGAATAAGGGCTTTTTTATGAATGTAAAGATCGACGTTTGGCATTTCTTTTAGCAAATAGATAAGCCCCCCTGCGTGATCGTAATGGCCATGGCTTATGAATATCCTTTTTACTCTTGAAAGATTCACACCCAATTTGTGGGCGTTTTTCAACGCGACGTCACTCATTCCCGTGTCAAAAAGCGTTTCCTCATCTATCAACAAGGAAAGACCGTGCTCACGGAAAAATCCATCTTTGGCGATATCGTTGCATAGCACCATGATTTTCATTTTTACCGCCCCTTTTCGTTTCGCATTAAATATTATGAATCGCCAATTATTTTAGCATAAAGATTTGGTGGAGTTCTAAAATAATTTATGGGCAAAAGCGTTTGTTATACCGCTTGAAGTGGTAAAATTTTAATGATCGTGGATTCGAACGACAAGGATATTTAAGAGTCTAAAAGGTGAGGAAGGACTTTCATGAAAGAAAAGTTTCATGTGTATGGATGTGTTTTACTTGTACTGAATCAAAAAGATGAAATAGTCAACGTAAGTGGCAACACATTGCTTTACGGGTATTCAAAAGACGAGCTTAAGGGAAAACTATTTTCAGATTTGAAAGTACAAAAAATAGACAATGGTGAATTGCATCGTAGGAAAGATGGCTCAACCATTACCGTAAGCGTTCATATGATAAAGATCGCAGAAAGGAAGGTTATAATGATTTGTCACGAAGAAAAAGATTACCTTTTGTCTGTTGCAAATACCACCGAAGTTGGAGCGATGCTTGTAGACAAAGAAAGCAAAGTAGTGCATGCAAACGAAATTGCGAATGAATTGTTTTCAAAAAACGAAATAATTGGAAAGACGCTCTCAGAACTTCTTCCCTCTTCCGTGAAGTTTAGACAAAAATACGCTTTCACTCTTCCCCTAAATGGCGTTTACAGGCTTAGGAACAAAGAAGATGTTTTGATATATTCTCTCGTCTTCGATGAGTACGCCATAGTTTTTTTAGAGCCAGTTGGAAGCAATGAAACTCTAAATCGACTTAACTTCATGGCATACCATGATGAGTTAACATCGTTACCCACTAGAACACTCTTAAGAGATAGAATTTACCAGAACTTTAGCCTGGCACGGCGCAATGGCGAAAAGGTAGCCATTCTGTTTCTTGATTTAGACGATTTCAAAAGAATAAACGACAACTTTTCCCATCGCCACGGGAATTTGGTCTTGCAAACCGTGGCCCAACGTATGTTATCGACGTTAAGAGAATCGGATACGATTTCACGTGTGGGAGGAGACGAATTCGTAATAGTTATTCGTGCCAGAGAAACCAAAAACATTCTTCGTGTTGTAAGAAAAATAAGAGAAGCCATTTCTCAACCAATTGAATTGGGAAAAGAAAAGATCTCTGTTTCGTCAAGCATAGGAATAAGTTTGTATCCAGATGACGGTACAAAAGCTGAAGAGCTGATTCACAAAGCGGATATGGCCATGTACAAAGCCAAAGCAAAGGGCAAAGGCTGTTACGCGTTCTACGATGATAGCTTAACGAGCGCCGCGAAAGAGGGGACGAGAATTGAGCACGACATTCAGCTTGCCTTGCAGAGAAAAGAATTTGAACTTTACTATCAGCCTGTTGTAAGCCTGGCAAGTAAGAAAGTAATTGGAGCTGAAGCGCTTATAAGGTGGAATCATCCCAAACGAGGATTGGTTTTGCCAAATGAATTCATTCCTTACATAGAACAGGGACCGCTGATAATGGAAGTGGGGGAATGGACTATAGAGCAAGCTTGCCAAGAATTGAGAACTTTGAGAGATAAGAACATTCAGATAAGTATAAGTGTGAACACCGCTGCCACGCATTTTCAGCAAATGGGCTTTGCCCAGCTTGTAAAACAAGCGCTTAAGAGAAACGAATTAAGTCCGGAGGATTTGATAATAGAATTAACCGAACGGACGCTCATGGAAGATTCGCCGGCCACGAAGAGCACGATAAGCGAATTGAATTTTCTAGGTGTGAAGCTATCACTTGATGATTTTGGAACGGGATATTCCAATTTGAAATACCTGGCGACAATGCCAGTAAGCATTCTAAAAATAGACATGTCGTTCATACGTCATATACTAACAAATCCCAAAGATGCCGAAATAGTTAGGGCCATGATCGGACTCGGAAAATCCCTGGGTATATTAACGGTTGCCGAAGGCGTGGAAAGCGAGAGACAGCTCGAAAGGCTAAAGAAATATGAAGTTGACGCGGTGCAGGGTTATTACTTCAGCCCGCCTTTAAAGTCATCTGAATTTGTCGATTTTGTAAGCAAAACAAATAATACTTTGTAAATGGTAATTTTAAGGAGTTTAAGTTCTTATTCGAGGCGAGAATGATGATAAAACGTTTTTTCGAAATACTTGCGGGGATCGCCTTAGCACTTTTTGGGTTGGCAATGTTACTTCTTTCCTCATCGGTGATGGAGGCATCTGCGAGGAAAATGAGTCCAGGCGCGTTTTTATTTAAAACCGGAATATTCTACGTTGGTGGATTGGTGATAATGGCGGTAGGTGGAGCACTGATAACGAATGAATTCAAAAAGAAAAAGTGATCCTTATCGCACTGTTCTACAATGTGGGTTTTAATGTATAATCGAGAGAAATAGAAAGGAAAAACTAAAGGAAAGGAGAATGAATATGGATAAGCAAGAATTTGTAAGCAAATTAACGGTTAAAAACGATACTAAGATACTAATGCTCATAATGGATGGTCTTGGAGGAGCGCCAGAATTGGGTGGAATGACCGAGTTGGAAGCCGCTAACACCCCAAATATGGATGCGCTGGCGAAAGCGTCTGATTTGGGGCAAAGTGTGCCTGTTATACCAGGAATAACGCCCGGAAGTGGTCCTGGCCATCTTGGATTATTCGGATACGATCCTGTTCAGTACCAAATAGGACGCGGTATTCTGGAGGCTTTAGGGATAGGGCTTGAAGTTTCTGAAAAAGATGTCGTTGCAAGGGGAAACTTCGCTACTTTTAAAGATGGAATAGTTGTCGACAGAAGGGCTGGCAGACCGGCAACAGAGGAAAACGTGAAGATCTGTGAAAAAATAAATAATGCGATAAAAGAGATAAATGGTGTGAAAGTACAGGTTTTTCCAGGAAAAGAACATAGATTTGTCTTAAAACTCACAGGAGATGGCCTTGATGATAAATTAACAGATGCAGATCCGCAAAGGGCTGGAGAACCTGTAACTTATGCCAAAGCGCTGGATGAAAAATCACAAAAAACCGCTGAAGTGGTCAATGAATTCATAAAGCAAGTTGCAGAGCTTTTAAAGGATGAAGAAAAGATATCTGGATGTTTGTTAAGAGGTTTTTCAAAGTACCCATCTTTACCACAATTTCCTGAAGTTTACAAATTGAAAAGTGCCGCAATAGCCACGTATCCAATGTACAAGGGTCTTGCAAAACTTGTTGGAATGGACGTGTTAGACGTTCCATCCGCAGATGGGGAAATGAACATGATAAGGGAAGAAATTAAAGTATTAAAAGACAATTATGACAAGTACGATTTCTTTTATTTTCACGTGAAACACACCGATTCGTTTGGTGAAGATTCGAACTTTGAAGCGAAAGTTCACGTCATAGAAGTGGTGGATCAAGTCTTACCCGAAATACTTGCGATGAAATTTGATGCTGTGGCCATAACGGGAGATCATTCTACGCCAGCTCTCATTGGGGGCCATAGCTGGCATCCAGTGCCACTCTTGGTTTACTCGAAGTATTCGAGATATGGGCTTTCACAAGCGTTTAATGAAAAGGAGTGTGCTCGTGGGAGTCTTGGAACCATCGAGGCCCGCGATTTGATGACTTTGTTGTTAGCCAATACAATGAGACTTGAAAAGTACGGCGCATAAGTTTAAGCGACACATACTGGGCACCTTCGGGTGCCCGTTAAGGGGTGATGATTGTGAAAAAAGTATTTTTTGGTTTCTTTATTTTGTTGATCCTTCTTTTAAGTGTGGCAATCGCATCTTCTATGCCCAAAGCAAGAATTCCCTCAAGTGTAAGTGCTATGTCCAAAGCGAAGCTTGTGGAGATAAAGCCAAACAAAATTTTAAGTGTTCAGATGAATAAACCAAATGGCAGTGTTTACAGAAATGGAGAAACGATTTTTTTTACCGTTAAAAACAACCATGAAGGATATCTTTACATTTTGGACATTACCCCATCCGGAACGGTTACCCAGCTATTTCCAAATTACTATCAAAGAGATAATTTCATTAAAGCCGGCATCCACCAAATTCCTTCCATACGGAGCTACAAATTCACGGTTTCTGGAAAAACCTCAGGTCTAGAATTCATTGAGTACATACTTTCTTCACGTCCAATAAGTTTTCTTCAAAAAAATTCGGTTACCAAAGCAAGTCCATTTCCACTTGTTGGAAAGGGGACAAAAAAAGAATTCACGAAATTCAAAGTGAGTTTAATGAAATCATTGGTAGATGTATCGAAGAAATGGACGGCTTGGACTTACTTTTATCTGAATTCCGGAAAAGTTGAAACCAAATTGGAAGTTAACAGCACGCCAAATGGTGCGAAGGTAATTGTGGATGGAAAAGTAATTGGCTTTGCACCAGTGACTCTGGCAATTGATCCAGGTTATCATTCTATTACGCTTTCGCTCGATAAATACAAAGAATGGAAAGGAATAGTTTACGTGGAATTTGGAAAAGAAAAAATTCTCAATGTAAACTTACTACCTTTGAATCAAAGCGTGTACGGCAAGTTACAGATAAAGGTAAATCCAGACGACGCGACGGTATACGTTGACGGAAACGAAGTTGGCAATGGAGAACATCTTTTAAAGCTTTTAATCGGTTATCATAGTGTTGAGGTTAAGCGCAACGGGTATCAAACTTATTACAATGGTGCCGTTGAAGTAAAAGCAAACGAAACCACCATTTTAAACGTTAGACTTGCGCCCTTAACGGCCAACCTATACATTCACTCTCAGCCTTACGTAAATGTATACATTGATGGGGTATTTGCCGGTGGTACAGGCTACGATGGAATACTTTATTTGCAAGGCGTAAGAGTTGGATACCACAAAATAAAGTTCTCAAAAGAGTGGTATGTAGATCAAACTATAGGATACAACGTTTTACCGGGCGATAATTACATTTCTATGATGTTAACGGCGGCTGGAATGCTCAGGGTAAACTCCAATGTTTATCCGATTTCCATTGAAGTTGATAACGATAATTTTGGAAAGATAACAAACTCAAATGATGGAATATACGTTCCGGTGGGTACACATACGATAACCTTTTCTAATCCAGAATACCTGGCGAAAAGAGAAAATTTAACTTTTGAATTTCAAAAGACAACGCTTCTCGCTCTCAATTTGAAATTGAAACCTTTAAGTGTATCTATAAACGTGTCCCCAAATCCATTCAGCCCAAATGGAGATTGGTACGAGGATACGACAACATTTCACGTAAATTTAAGTCGAAAGGGTTTGGTAAAGATTCAGATATATTCAAATGATAAACTTATATGGTATCGTGAAATAAGCGCAACTTACGGTGATAACGAGATATCGTGGAATGGAAATTCTATAGATGGCGTTGCGATGCCAAATGGAATTTACAAAGTTGTTTTTACGGTTAAAAGCTATGGACAAACTATGACCAAGTCGGCCACTGTCGTGATAAACAAAAACAATTACACTTATCTTAAGGAGATCTTGATAGTTGGCGGTATAGCGTTAGTGTTGGGTGTTTTGTATTTACTTTTTAAGTAAACACTGCGTGCGTCCAATATGATTACGGATAAAACCATTGTTTAAGATCTCAAGGGATAGAAAATTTCGTGGTGATTTTAAAATTAAATGGAGGTGGACATTTTGAAATTCGATGTAGTTGTGATTGGTGGAGGACCAGCGGGAATGGCAACGGTGGCAACGGCAATGGCTTCGTATCCAAAAAAGAAGATCGCCATGATAAAGAAAGAAAGCCAAACTTTAATTCCTTGCGGTATTCCCTACACCTTTTCAACTCTGGATTCTGTAGAGAAAGACGTTATGGGTACAAAATCCATGGAAGAAAGAGGTTTAGAAGTTTTAATCGATGAAGTAAAAGAAGTTGACGTGAATTCAAAGAAAATTTTCACAGAATCGGGAAAAACGGTGGAATACGATAAATTGGTCTTTGCCACTGGTTCAAAGCCAATTGTCCCAAAAATGCCGGGAGTGGAACTGGATGGAGTTTTTACCGTGCCAAAAGACATTCAGCAAATATCTAGGATGAAAGACGCAATAAAGAAAATGAACAAAATAGCGATTGTAGGAGCCGGCTTCATTGGTATGGAAATGTGTGATGAAATTCATAAAATGGGAAAACAGGTAACGGTCATAGAAGCTAGGGAAAGAGTTTTACCTATAGCGTTTGATCCTGAATTTTCGTTAGAAGTTGGAAAGCTTTTACAAGAAAACCACATAAGAGTCCTTACTTCAACAAGAGTAAAAGAGATTACGGGTTCCGGACACGTCGATGGAATCACATTTGAATCTGGCGAGCATATTGATGTAGACGGAGTTATATTGGGAATAGGATATCGTCCAAACAGCGTATTGGCGAAGAACGCAGGTTTGTTCATAGGAATGACGGGTGGAATTTGGACAGATGAGTACATGAGAACCAGTGCAAATGGCGTTTTCGCGGTAGGAGATTGTGCCGAACACAAAGAGTTCTTTTCTAGAAGGCCAAGTAGACTTATGCTCGCATCCACAGCCGCTTTTGATGCAAGGGTAGCTGGAACAAATCTTTTTAACGTTAGATTGATAAGAGAAATAAAGGGAAACATAGGAATATTTTCAACTTCTATTTTCGGAAGAACACTGGGAGCGGCCGGAGGAACAGAAACAGATGCGATACAAAGCGGTTTTGAAGTGATTTGCGGCAACGCTTCAACTATGGACAGACATCCGTCTTCCATACCGGATGCAAGTGCGGTTAAGGTAAAGCTCGTTTTTTCAAAAGAAAGTGGCGTCCTTCTGGGAGGACAGATAATGGGTGGAAAATCAGTCGGTGAGATGATCAATGTGTTGGGAGTGGCAGTTCAAAGTAGAATGAGTGTAACCGAACTTGTTTCTCTTCAAATAGGAACCCAACCGCTCTTAACGGCTTCACCGGTTGCTTACCCAATTGTTACTGCGGCTTTGGACGCTTATTCTAAAATGCATGTGTGCCAAGAGGGATAGATATGAAAGCGATAATACTTTGTGCTGGAAAAGGAACGAGATTAAGACCCTTGACTTTTACGAGTGCCAAGCAATTGATACCCGTTGCGAACAAACCTGTGATACTGTATTCCATTGAAAAAATTCACAGGGCGGGCGTTAGAGAAATAGCGATGATAGTAAATCCAGACAACATAAACGATTTCAAAGAGGTTTTGGGAAATGGAGAAAATTTTGGAGTAAACCTTTCTTACGTGGTCCAAAAGGAGCCAAAGGGATTGGCACACGCCGTTTCTCTCGCGGAAAGCTTTATAAATGGCGATGATTTTTTAATGTATTTGGGAGATAACTTAATTCAGGAAGATCTTTTCAAGTTCGTTGAAAGCTTTCAAAAATCGAAGTCAGACGCCTCAATTCTGTTAACTCCTGTTGAGGATCCAACACGCTTTGGAATAGCCATAATGGAAGGGGAAAATGTAAAAAGGGTGGTTGAAAAGCCAAAAGATCCGCCTTCGAATTTGGCAATAATAGGCGTTTACGTTTTCAGCTCTAAAATATTCGAAGGGGTAAAGAACATAAAACCTTCCTGGAGAGGAGAATTGGAAATAACCGATGCAATTCAGTATCTCATAGATAATGGCGGTAAAGTTCAAGGGCACATCGTCTATGGGTGGTGGAAAGACACCGGTAGGCCGGCCGATCTGCTGGAAGCGAATCGCAGAGTTCTTTCACAGATAAAAACTTCTCAAATACTCACTTCGTTAAACGATGGAAATTACAAAATAGAAGGACCTGTTATCATAGAAAAAGGGGTCACACTTTCCAACACGCTCGTAAGGGGACCTGTGATAATTGCAAAAGGAGCTTCAATAATAAACTCATATATTGGTCCTTACACGTCCATAGGTCCAAACGTTACCATAGAAAATTCAGAAGTGGAAAATTCCATTTTTATGGAGAACTCAATAATAAGAGATGTGGATGTGCGTATAGATGCGAGTATAGTTGGAAAAAATGCTATGATATCAAGCATTAAAATCAAACCAAAAGTTCATAATCTTGTTGTAGGTGATTACAGCAGTATAAGGCTAAGTTGACGATCATCAAATGACAATTAAAAAACAGGGCATCTGCCCTGTTTTTTAATTGTTGTCGCTTTCTTCTTTATTTTCTTCCTCATCTTCCTCCGCTAATCCCATAAAAACTTTTAAGTGCTTGCTTCTACTGGGATGTCTAAGCTTTCTTAAGGCTTTTACCTCTATTTGCCTGATTCTTTCTCGAGTAACGTTGAAGTATTGTCCAACTTCTTCAAGTGTTTTTGCCTTTCCATCTATCAATCCATACCTCATCTTCAGTACCATGGCCTCACGCGGACTTAACGTGTTTAGAACTTTCTCTATTTGTTCGTGAAGCATCATCTGAGAAGCCGCATCTTCTGGTGAAGTGACGTTCACATCTTCAACAAAATCTCCTATGGTAGATTCGTCGTCATTTCCCACGGTTGATTCCAAAGAAATCGTTTCTCGCGCCGCTTTCAATATTTCAGTTATCTTTTCTCTGGGTTTTCCCATGAGCTTTGCAAGATCATCGATGGTAGGGTAAGAACCGTTTTTTTGCATGTAATCTCTTATTACCTTGTTCAGTTTGTTTATAGTTTCCACCATGTGAACGGGAACTCTTATTGTCCTTGCCTGATCGGCTATTGCCCTGGTAATGGCTTGACGTATCCACCAAGTTGCGTACGTTGAGAACTTGTATCCTTTTTTCCAATCAAATTTTTCAACTGCCTTTAACAACCCTATATTTCCTTCCTGGATCAGATCAAGAAATGAAAGACCCCTTCCCATGTATTTTTTTGCTATGCTAACGACCAATCTTAAGTTGGATGTGCACAATTTTTGCTTTGCCTTTTCGTCACCATTTGCGGCCTTTCTGGCGAGCCTTCTTTCTTCGCTTGGGGAAAGAAGCGGAATCCTTCCTATTTCTTTTAAGTATAGCTTGACGGGATCCTTCAAATTAGCGTTATCGTATATTTCCGGCTTTTGTTCATCTAAATACGAAAGATATTTTTTTACCTCTGAAGCTTCCGCGTCGTCATATTCTTCAATATCGTCCACTATGTCTGAAGTGTCGTCTTTTATCTTTATATTTTCTTTTTCCAAAATATCGTAGATATTTTCCAACAAATTAGAATCGAATTCTTCATAATTAAGTGGAATGGCGTTGTCTATGTCAGAGTACGTAACGTATCCTTGTTTTTTTCCTTTTCTAACAAGAGACTTGATCTTTTTTTCGAGAAGAGCCGTTTTGCTTTCAGCCACGGGAAGCACCTCCCTTTTTTTTCAATAGGGACCGAAGTTCCATAGCTTCTTTAATCAACTTTGCCTTTAATTCACGATCCGACGTAGAAACCATCTCCCTTTCCACTTTTTCAATGCGGTGCTTCAACTTGCGCTCTTCCAATTTAGAAATGCAGAGTTTGTACACTCTTTCGATATTAGAATCGGGTATACCCTTGGTGAATATTTGAAAAAATCTTTCTCCATCTTCTCTGTCCATCATTTTCAGGGCTTCTTGTGCCTTAGTTACACCAGAATTAACGATATCCATAGCCTTTTTTGCAAAAGGAGAGATTACGGATACATCATCTAAGTGCTTTTTGATCCGTTCTCTCATATCTTCACTGTAAAAAAGCAAATAGACGATATAATCGTCCAGATTCATCCTTATATCCTCAGCTCTGTTGACCGTGTTTTTTTTCTTTTTTGATTCCTTCACCGAGTTTTGCAATTCGTACATGACGTCTTTTTCATCTATCATCAGTATTCGCGCAGCCTTTGATATAAGTTGACGCCTTAAAACCGTAGATGTAACCCAGGAAATGGAGCTCTTTAATCTCAATATAGCTTTGACTGGATCTCCAATCTCTCCCAATGATCTCTGAACGTAAAAGTCCCAATAATCGATGGCATTTTTTAACACTCTTATAAAGTCATCTTTTGAATGTTTTGAAAAAAATTCGTCTGGATCTTTGGCATCTTCGAAGAGCAGAACTTTCACGTTGATTTCTTCCGTTGCAAATATCTTGCTTGCCCTTTTCATGGCATCCACGCCCGCTTTGTCACTGTCCAAGACAAAGAGAAAGTTATTTGTAACGCTTTTAAGCGTGTCTATGTGGTACTTGGTTAATCCTGTTCCCAATAAAGCACAAGCATTTTCAAAACCGTTTTTGTGGAAAGCTATAGCGTCCATGTAACCTTCACATATTATCGCAAAGCCTGCATCCCTCACCTTTTTTTTGTTGAAAAGGTATAACACTTTTGATTTCGAAAAATACTTATTCTCAGATGAATTTAAATATTTTGGTTCATCATCTCCCATACTTCTTCCACCAAAGGCGATTATCCTTCCACTAGAATTCTTTACCGGAAAGATCACTCTGTTTCTGAAGAATTCTATCAATCTACCACTCTTTGTTCTGATAAGAAGCCCATTTTTTATAAGAACATTTTCGTCTATTTTTAACTCTTTTGCACTTTTTCTTACGATGTCAGAATTTATGGGAGCGTAACCAAGTGAAAATTTTTTTATTTCATCTTTAGAAAGACCGCGCACTTTGATGAGATATTTTAAAGCTTCCTCACCACGTACGCTGAAAAGGACCTTTGCGTAATTTGAAGCCATTAATTCCATGAGTGAAACGTACTTGAGATAAAAAGTATCTTTTGACATCAAAGGTGGTTCTACGCCACATAGCTCCGCAACCTTTTGGACTGCCTCAACAAAGGAAATGTTCTCAATGCGTTTTACAAATTCTATTACATCTCCACTGGCACCGCAACCAAAACAATGAAAAAAACCTTTGTCCACGTTGACATAAAAAGAAGGCGTTTTTTCCTCATGAAAAGGACACAGGCCTCTGTAATTTGATCCAACTTTTTCAAGTGAAACATAGTGCGACACAACCTTGGCTATGTCGCACTTTGATTTAAACTCTTCTAATTCTTTGCTCACAGGTAAGCAAGATCAACGCTTGGAGAATTGTGGACTTCTTCTTGCTTTCTTCTTACCGTATTTCTTCCTCTCTACCATTCTTGGATCTCTTGTCAAAAGCCCATTTTCACGTAAAACTTTTCTCAAACTATCATTAAAATCAAGTAGGGCTCTCGCAATTCCGAGTTTTAAAGCACCAACTTGCCCGGAGAGGCCGCCACCGTTTAACCTACAAATAACGTCAAACTGACCAATCGTGTTCGTAACTACAAAAGGTTTATTTGCTTCCATAACTAGCGTATCTCTTTGAAAATACTCTTTGAATGAAGTGTAAGATTTGTCATTTATGACGATCTTTCCGTTTCCAGGTCTCAAGTGCACACGAGCGACGGAGGTTTTTCTTCTTCCTGTTCCGTAGTAATCCACTTTTTCGTTCATTCATTTCCCTCCTTAAATATCCAATGTTTCCGGTTTTTGCGCGGTGTGAGGATGCTCTGGACCACGGTAAACCTTCAACTTCTTCAACATGTGTCTCCCTAAGACGCCTTTTGGCATCATACCGCGCACAGCAAGCCTTACAACATCTTCAGGGTGCTTTTTTAGCATGTCTTTGGCGCTCATAGACCTCAAATTTCCCATGTATCCGGTGTGATGGTAGTAGAACTTATCGTTCAACTTGTTTCCAGTTAAAGCGACTTTTTCTGCGTTTATAACTACCACAAAATCACCCGTGTCTACATGAGGGGTGTAAGTAGGTTTGTTTTTTCCCCTGAGTATTACGGCAATTTCTCTTGCCAACCTTCCAAGAGGTTTTCCCGTTGCATCAACAACGTACCATTTTCTCTGAATTTCTTCTTTCTTCGCTAAATAAGTTTTTTGAGTCATTTTTCGCTACTCCTCCATTTACGATTCGTTTTCCATGCCTCCAATTTGAAGGCATTTGACGTTTTCTTGTAAATCAAGAATGTCACGAATCCATCAACACTTGCTTTTGCAAGGTTGAAAAGCGTTATTATCCACAGGTAATTCTTAAATATAAACATGTACGAAACTTTCAAGTAAGGTGGATATACCACCATATTCAAAGCGTCCATACCTGCTGTCATCAGCAAAGTTGCCCATATCAAGGAAAAAACGGCTCTCGTCTTTGTTTTGTTTTTGGAGTAGAACCACGCCGAAAAACCTATAAACATTGTTCCGGCAGCTGCGTTCATAAAAATTCCAACGATATCCGTTCCCCTTATGGCAAAATAAAGCAGATCTTTTATTAAAACCGTTAAAATGCCAGGAATGGGTCCTAGCATGAATCCAACCAACAATGCGGCGATATCGCTTGGATCGTACTTAAAGCCTGCCAATTGAGGAATTGGAATTTCTATAAGCATGAGTACGGTCGCCAAAGCAGCAAATACACCTATTATGGTCAGATTCTTGGTTTTGTTCATTATTTTTCCTCCACGCTTTGATAAACACTTGCGTACTTTCGGTTTCTGCGCTTTTCAAACTTTACGGTACCTTCTACCAAAGCAAAAAGGGTGAAATCTTTACCTAATCCCACGTTTTTGCCTGGCCATATTTTCGTTCCCCTTTGTCTTACCAAAATGCTTCCAGCCTTTACTCTTTGACCATCGCCAACTTTAGTTCCCAAGTATTTTGGATTGCTGTCTTTGCTATTTTTTCCCACGGAACTCTTTGAGGCAAAGATCTGTATGTCAAGTTTCATAATTACACCTCCATTTCAAAGACCCTTAAGTTTTTTGGGTACTGATAGGATAGCTGTTTTGTCGTTTTGTGAAGAGTTTCAACCATCTTCTGGGCACACTCGCTTTTACCATCAAAACTGCATTTTATGCTTCCTTCTTCTATCACATATTCTACACTTTCACCCAAAACTTCCTTCAATCCTATAATTGTTGCTTGTGTTACTGCACTTACCGCAGCACAGACGATGTCTTTTCCTTTCTTATCTATTCCCACATGACCGTAAAAGCGAAATCCTACATAACGATCGTTGTGGAAAAGAAATTCACACTTTGTCACGCCTCAATTTTTTCAACTTTAAGCAATGAATACCATTGCCTGTGATTTTTCACACGCTTGTATCCTTTTCTACCCTTGAATTTGATCGTGTGAACCTTTTTGTATCTTCCGTTTTTTACAAGGGTAGCAGTGATTTTGGCGCCTTCAACGTATGGCGATCCAATTTTGGTGTCCTTTTCGTTTTTGACGGCAAGCACCTTTTCCAAAGTAACGCTTTCCCCTTCTTTTACGTTTTTGAGTTTCTCTGTCTCGAAGGAATCGCCTTCGGAAACTTTGTATTGCTTACCCCCTACTTCTACGATAGCATACATCATCATACCTCCTTCCACAAAACATCCGCCGATCCAAGGTGTGGCTTTCAACCATCTTCAAAAACCCGGATCGCGCGTTCATTACATTTTACCACGAAAAAGCTTCGTGATAAAAAGAAAGATTATTTTCGATTTCATTACATTTTGTGTATCGCATTACGAATTGAAAATTTTCTTCAAGCTGTTAAGCGATGAAGACCTTGTAATAAAAATTTAATTAAAATAGTTAACATCCCCAACACATTCTGATCCTACCCATTACTTTGCGTAAAGATAAGAAGCGTAAAATAGCATCTGAAAGACAAAGGAAAAAAGAAAATCTAAAAGGAGGGATCGACATGAAAAAAAAGAATTTCGATGCGGAGAAAGTTTTTCAAATTATCAAAATGAAAAAGTTCGCTGAAAAGGTTAAGATAGAAAATACTTTAAGACTTGCAAAATATGGAATGCCACGATTCTAATTCATGGTTAAAGCGGGAACGATAAAAACGTTCCCGCTTTTAATTTAAAGAGAATTTTTTAAGGATTTTTTCATGATCTCCACAACTTTTTCCAAATCTTGGCGTGATACGTCTTTGTTCGTTACGAATCTATATTCTCCTCCCTCAGGAGGGTTGATCTTCACACCGTTTTCGAGCATGTAAGAAACGAACTTCTTTTCATCGAATTTTACCAAAAATCTGAAAAAAACCATGTTTATGTCACGGCGATCTTTTTGTACCTCTATTTCATCAATTTCATCCAAAGATTTTGCAAGAAAATCTGCATTTTCATGGTCTTCACATAATCTATCCACCATTTCTTCCAACGCCACAATTCCGGCGGCTGCCAAAAATCCAACCTGACGCATTCCGCCCCCCATGAGCTTTCGGCCTTTTCTCGCCTTCGATATAAACTCTTTGGTACCGGCAAGGATGGAACCCACGGGAGCCGCCAAACCTTTTGAAAGGCAAAACATGACGCTGTCCACATGAGAGGCTATCTCTTTTGCATCAACACCTAGAGCACAAGCGGCATTGAATATTCTGGCACCATCCAAGTGAATTTTCATACCCTTTGAATGAGCCAATTCTTCAATCTTTTTCATAATCTCCAAGTTCATAACGGTTCCCATTCCGTGGGCATTTTCCAGACAAATCAAAGTGGTTGGGGGATAGTGGATATCTTCATTTCTTATCAGGGAATTTATCTCATCAACATCTGGAATGCCATTTTGAGATATGTACTCCCTCAATTGAACTCCGGCTATCACGGCACTTGCTCCCACTTCATGAAGCACTATATGGGAATTTCTATCCACTATGACCTCATCACCACGTTTTGTGTGTGTGAACAAGGCAAGCTCATTGCCGAACGTTCCAGAGGGAACAAAAAGAGCAGCTTCTTTTCCCATTTTCTCGGCGGCTAACCTTTCCAATTTTTTGACCGTTGGATCGTCCTCGTAAACATCGTCTCCAACTTCTGCCTTGTACATTGCTTCCCTCATTTTTTGAGTTGGGAGCGTAACCGTATCACTACGGATATCTATATAACGCATATTCATCTACCCATTTCAGTCGCTATCCTTGAAGCGTATATCACGGCTAGCAAAAGTTGCATGATATCTTTGTAAGAACTGGAAACGTACTTTATCGTGTATCCGTTTACCCTTTCAACTCCAGGGGTAAGAGAAGCTTCGTCGGCCATTTCGGTAGATCTGAAAGTTATCTCCAAAGTGTAAGGCGCTTCCAATTTGTAAGGTTTCACTTCGCCTTTTTCGGTTTTTTCCAACGCTTTTTTGGTTGCTTCGATAACTTCGCGTTTCACAACGTTTTTAGGCTTCATTATAGCTGCGAATCTGCTCAATCCTTTTTTGGTTTCAACCAAAACGGTGTCCGGCATGATGGGTTTTAACTCCTCAACAAGCGCATGGTCTCCTACCACCATTGAAACTGGTGCTCCAAATTCGGCTGCAAAAGCTGCGTTTATCGTCGTTTCGTTCATTCTTATACCGTTTATCTTCAAACTGTGAACGGCCGTGTTGGAGTAGGTGTGATCCATAGTTCCGTGTAACGCTCCCACTCCAGCGTGATATCCCACAAAAAACACCGTTGAAAAAGAAGAATCCATTCCTGCCATCATGTAATAATCTCGCAATCCCCCTCTGACGAGATAAAGCCTGTCATCCAAGGCGGTAAAATCGTACGACATGTTTTCGCCCAAAGAATGAGAATCACAGATCAAAATTTGGTCTATCTTGGAATTCTGGGGAGAACTCTTTATTCCTTCAAGCACCCATTCCATCGTTTCTTCCATGTATCTTCCAAGATACCTTTTATCATTTGTACTTACCTGATGCCAAGCGTTTATGCCTGGCAATCCTTCCATATCAGTAGAAACAAATATCCTCATCTTTTTGCCCTCCTCTTGACAAATTAAGTACGCTTGTATTATAATCCATTTGTCCGTTCCACCATAGCTCAATCGGTAGAGCATCCGGCTGTTAACCGGAGGGTTGTAGGTTCGAGTCCTACTGGTGGAGCCATTTTTTTATATTTTTAATTCTGAAAGGACTTGGCATGACTCAAAACGAAGAACTGCTTGAAGAAATGCTTCAAATACTTCATAAAATAACTAAAAAAGGCAGAAAACTCAAAAAGGCGTTAGATCTGGTTGAAACCTTTGATAAAACCAATTTTGCCGTGTATTCAATAGAAAAAGACAAGGTAAATCTTTTGAATAATGTGGAAGGATTTCCCAAAAGCGTACGCCATTCCGCTGAAAAAGGAGATAATGCCGTTTCAAATATCGCACGATATCTTGGAGTAGATCCAGAAAAAAATCTGTTAGAATTTGTCCTTTGGGAAAAAGATGCCCATCTTCTATTTGTCAGAAAGATGATCTCTAAAGACGAAGAATTTCATGTTCGGCTAGCGTGGACATTTTTTGAAACGATAAAAAATCTTTTAAGGTTAAATCTTTCATGAAGTACATTTCCACTTTTTTCGTCATTTTGGGATTGTTTCTCATTTTCTATTCCCTTATATCTTACCGTCCTTCGTTTTTCTTTCCTTTCAATTGGATAGGGCTCGTTCTTTTGATACTGTCCATTTCATTTCTCACTTTACGTTTTAAAACTCCTAAATTATCGCAATACGCCCTTTTCATTTTGGGTCTTTCGGTGATGATCAACGCCTATTTCTATTTCAAGCAATGTTCCAATTTAAAAGGATTCGAAGTAATAGGAGGATTTTTAATATCCGTTTTCTCCCTTTTCTTAAAATAAAATGTATTTCTCTTTTTCAAACAGTTTTATGTTATGATTTGTTAAGATGAGAAACAACGAATGAAGAACAAAGGAGGAACGTAAATGGACATAGGAAGTGCAAAACTTGAATGGGTTGCCCAAAGAATGGAAGTTATAAACACGCTTGTAAAAAAATACGAGGCTGAACAGCCCTTAAAAGGTGTAAAAGTTGCCGTGTCAGTACATTTAGAAGCAAAAACTGGATATCTAGCTTTATCCATCGCGAAGCTGGGTGCGGACGTTACCGTAACAGGTTCAAACCCTCTGAGCACTCAAGATGAAATAGTGGCCGAATTGAAAAAAAGAGGTCTTCGTGTAAATGCTGAACGCACACATGATGTGAGCGTTTATGAAAGAAATTTAGAAAAAACTCTTGATTTTAATCCAAACATAATAGTGGACGATGGTGCAGATTTGACGGTAACAGCCCACGAAAAAAGAAGAGAAGTGCTTGAAAACTTGTGGGGCGTGTGCGAAGAAACCACAAGTGGTGTTAAAAGAATAAAAGCTCTTGAAAAATTCAATAAACTCGCGGTCCCCGCGATATTGGTAAACGATGCCGCCACAAAGCACTTATTTGATAACCGTTACGGAACAGGACAGTCAACCTGGGATTCAATAATGCGAAATACCAACATGAACGTTGCTGAAAAAAGGGTGGTTGTCGCAGGATACGGATGGTGTGGAAAAGGCGTTGCAATGAGGGCAAAAGGCTTGGGAGCCCGTGTGATAGTAACGGAAGTGGACGAGGTAAAAGCATTAGAAGCTTTCATGGATGGTTTTGAGGTTATGCCAATGGAAGAAGCCGCAAAGGTTGGTGACATATTCGTGACCGTTACAGGCAATACCGATGTGATAAGGGCAGAGCATTTTGAAAAGATGAAAGATGGAGCGATTCTAACAAACGCGGGTCATTTCGATGTGGAAGTTTCGGTAGCCGATCTGAAAAAAGTGGCAACTTCTTCGCGCGAAGCTAGACCAAATGTCACAGAATACGTTGTTAATGGTAAGAGACTCTATCTGATAGGGGAAGGAAGGCTTGTAAATCTTGCGGCGGCAGATGGCCATCCTGTTGAAATCATGGATCTTTCCTTCGCCGTTCAGCTTTTAAGCGTTTTGAAAATAGCACGTGATCATGAAAAGATGGAAGCTAAAACTTACGCCGTCCCAAGGGAAATAGATTACGAAATCGCTTCAACGAAGCTAAAGCTTCTTGGAATAGAGATAGACACTTTAACTGAAAAACAGAAAAAATATCTGGAAAGTTGGTAACCAAAAAGCCTCTCTAAGAGAGGCTTTTTTAATTCTTATGTTAGGCATGAAAGTAGTAATTTTAGTTTGGGATAAAAAGCGATCAATGAAAATATTTATCGAAACACTTGCCAGCACGAATTCACTCTTTTATCCATCTTACGACTCAAAAAACGAGGCACACTCAGACACTCATCCATGAGTGCTGCGCTTTCTCAACACATCCGTGTGTTTCCCAACCTCGTTTTTAGAGTCTTTAGATGGAGAGTTCATAAGCGCTGACACGTGTTTCGAAAAAAGAAGAAGGGGTGGGAAAAACCTGTTAGATTTGATTTCTCATCATAAAAGACAAAATGTCGATGGAGTCGTTTTTATATAAGTCTGCCCATTTATGGGGGAAGTGGCGGCGGAGCCGAAAAAGGGGGAAAATAATTTCAAAGGATTTAAGCTATATTCAATGGATTGAGAGTTTTCATATTCAGACTTGCATAATTTGAGTTATTTTAGTAATTGGAAATCCTAGAGAAATTACCATTTGCTCTTAGTCGTTCTTGACTACCAACTTCTCATTCATCACTGTTCACCATTTACTCATAAGCGGTGAATTTGCTGATTGTAATCACTTAACATCGATGCACATCATGAGTTAATTTCCCAAAATATTGTTATATCTTCTTCCATCTGCCTGGCAACATTTGTGATACCATTTTTTGCTCTTCAAGATACGATAAAATCGCACTTACAAATGATCTAAACAGATAAAATGTCCCACCGTTCAAGCCGATATTCATAATTTCAGCAAGACTAAATGAAATTTCTTCAATAGATTTTGTATCTTCAAGAACACCTAAGATAGCGTTTATAAATGAGTAAAGTGTTGAACGCGTTTTTTCTATATCTTCATGCGGATCGTTTGTTATATTTCCGTGAGACGGCACGTAAACATCTGCATTTGTCTTTTCCAAAAAGTCAAGAGAATTCAGGAACTTTCGCACATCTACCAAGTAAGGGTAAGAGTATTTCTCAAGCACTTCCAGACCGAAATAAGCATCTCCGCAGAAAAGGACACCATCTATTTTAAAACCTGTCATTCCTAAGGAATGACCAACTAACGGAATTGCTTCTATATATTTCGGCACGTCAGCTTCTTCAAGAGGAAGAGGATGCGATGGGTGCGCTTTGTAAAAACTAGCCCTCAACGACTTTGGGGGAGTTGCACCGTACAAAAAAAGACTTTCAAAGCCTGGATTGCGTATAAAAGGAATTTCTAAGCTATTGGCGTATATTTTTGCTTTTTCTCTTTCAAAGATAAAGTTACCCTGTATGTGATCGGCGTGCGAGTGCGTGTTCAGAACTACTTTTTCTCCAGTTCCAACTTCGGTAAGGAGTTCTTTGGCAAATTTTGTATTTGAGCCCGTGTCTATGACGTACGATATTCCATTGATTTCTACCATTCCAACATTTGTGTTTCCTTCTTTTACGAATATTCCTTCTTTTATGTTCTTTAACAATTTACTCGTCCCCTCTTTAGGACTTTTTACAAAAAAAGCAGTCCGTTCAGACTGCTTTGCGATTCGTATTCGAACTCTTGGAGCGGCCAACGGGACTCGAACCCGCGACCCTCAGCTTGGGAAGCTGATGCTCTACCAACTGAGCTATGGCCGCATACGGTTAGATTTTATCATAACCCAATGTGAAGATCAAGTAACCGCTGGTTGGCAACACAGATTTTTTTATGATAGTGCTCAAAGAGTTGGTGTTCTATGCGAGTGTGCTAAAATAAATGATTGTGGAGGTGCTTCTTTTGAATAAAGAAGAAATAATGGACAAGATAGTCGAAAGGATAAATAAGTGCAACGCGTGTAGGTTGTCAGAAACTAGAATTAACGTCGTTCCCGGTGAAGGAAACATTTATTCTCCTGTAATGTTTGTTGGAGAAGGACCTGGAGAAGAAGAGGACAAAACAGGGCGCCCTTTTGTGGGAAGAGCCGGAAAACTTTTTGATAAAATATTAGAGTCGGTGGGGCTCAAAAGAGAACAAGTGTACATAGCCAACGTTGTTAAATGTCGCCCGCCAAAGAATAGAGTTCCCATGCCTGATGAAGTTGAGGCGTGCTATCCTTTTCTCATGGCTCAAATAGAAGTTATAAATCCAAAGGTAATAGTTCCATTAGGCGCAACTGCTATGAAGTTCTTTCTTGGAGACAATGTAAAATCCATTACATCGGCAAGGGGAAAGCTCTACGACTGGAAGGGGGAAATAAAGGTATTTCCAATGTTTCATCCAAGTTACCTGCTTAGAAACGCTTCAAGGGCTCCTGGCTCGCCGAAGTACCTTACATGGGAAGATATAAAAAAATTGAAGAAAATGTACGATAATTTCACAAAGCAAATGAAAAGTAGGTGAAAACGTGATCAGAAGAATAAAAGGAACCAACGATATAATTGAAGACTCCTACGTTTGGGAATGGGCAGAGGATAGATTGAGAAACGTTTCAAAAAATTTTGGTTTTTCTGAGATAAGAACACCTATTTTTGAAGCAACAGAACTCTTCAAAAGAGGTGTGGGAACTGACACAGATATAGTGCAGAAAGAAATGTACACGTTTGAGGACAAAGGCGGAAGATCCATTACTTTAAGGCCTGAGGGAACGGCTCCAGTTATGAGGGCGTTCGTGGAACATTCTTTAGATTCTCAAGGTCTTCCACAGAAATTATTTTACATAGGTCCAATGTTCAGATATGAAAAACCTCAAGCTGGCAGGTTAAGACAATTTCATCAATATGGTGCGGAGCTGATAGGCTCTTTTCGCCCAGAGGCGGACGTTGAAATCATCGTGTTGGCTGTGGAAACTTTAAAAGCGCTTGGATTAAAAGAATTTAAGTTGAAGATAAATTCCACGGGATGCGAAAAGTGCAGGCCAAAGTACAAAGAAGCTCTTAGAGAGTACTACAAGCCTTTGCTTCCAAAGTTATGCAATGATTGTCAGGTAAGATACGATAGAAATATACTACGCTTATTGGATTGCAAAAGAGATGCCCAATACGCGAAGAGTGCTCCAATAATATTGGATTACCTTTGTGATGAATGTAAAGAGCACTTTAACAGGGTTAAAGAACTTCTGAATGCGCTTGGTGTAGATTATGAAGTGGATCCAACTATTGTAAGGGGATTAGATTACTATACAAGAACGGTTTTTGAAATAACTTCCACGTCTCTTGGAGCTCAAGATGCCATTGCAGGAGGAGGAAGGTACGATCATCTCATAGAGGAGTTGGGAGGAAGAACAACGCCTTCCGTGGGCTTTGCCATGGGAATGGAAAGAATCATGATAGCCTTGGAAAGAGAAAAGAAATTGCCAAATAAACCTTCTCCACAGGTTTACGTGGTGGCCGTAGAGGATGAACAAAGGCCGCATGCTTTGGGCATAGCGTTTGAACTTTCAAAAGAATTCATTGTTGAAACAGATGTAATGGGAAGAAAGATGAAGGCTCAATTCAAAAACGCTTCAAAATTGGGTGCTCGTTACGTTATTGTTGTTGGAGAAGAGGAAGTGAAGAGTGGAATTTACACTTTGAAAAATATGTTCGACGGTTCACAAGTTAAATTACCACTTTCGGAAATAAAGAGAAAGTTAAAAGAAGAGAAGTGCGATTCAAACCTTCAATGGCATTGATTCATCATTTTGCAGAGGAGGAAGAGAAATGGGTAAGCCTGTTCTAAAATTAGACGAAAAGATGGTAAAAAAAGCCAGAGAGTTAGCAAAAGAAATTACCGATGAGATTCAGAAATTCATAAATGTTAGAAGCACAACGTCTGTAGAAAGAACAGTTGCAAGATTTTATGGAATAGACGGTGTTAATCATGAAGGAGTTCCTCTTCCTAATGTGGTGGTAGACGACGTTCAAAAATCTGGAGCTTTAGACAGAGGGATTACGTATTGGCTTGTAAATGCGTGTGTTGCCAAAAGCATGTCTCCTCAAGAAATTGCGGAAAGTGTTGGAAGAGGAGAATTTTCGTTGGTGGATTTTCCACCACAAAATGAAAGTGTGGTAGCAGAAAAGATAGAGGAGCTAACACAGGAAGCGCTGGAACGTTTAAAAAAAGTTAGAGATGAAAGAGATAAAATGTTGGAAGAACTTGGCGATCCGGCTCAACCTTACCTTTACGTCATAGTCGCTACCGGCAACATATACGAAGACGTTATTCAGGCTAAAGCCGCCGTGAAAGAAGGAGCGGATATAATAGCCGTCATACGTTCAACAGCACAGTCTTTACTTGATTTTGTTCCTTACGGCCCTACAACAGAGGGATACGGTGGCACTTACGCAACTCAGGAGAATTTCCGTATAATGAGAAAAGCGCTGGATGAAGCTGCAAATGAGGTTGGAAGGTATATACGTTTAACGAATTACGCTTCGGGACTTTGTATGCCTGAAATAAGCGCGATGGCCGCAATTGAAGGACTGGACTTCCTTTTAAATGATTCAATGTATGGAATCCTTTTTAGAAATATAAACATGTTAAGAACCTTTGTTGATCAATACACCTCAAGACTGATATGCGCTTACTCTCACATTACGATTAACACGGGGGAGGATAATTACATCAAAACATCCGATCCAATAGATAGGGCTCATACGGTAACCACTTCACAACTCATAAATGAACAATTCGCTTTGAAAAGTCATTTAAAACCAAAGTACATGGGAATTGGGCACGCTTTTGAGATAGATCCAGACGTAGAAAATGGATTCCTTTACGAAATAGCACATGCATTGTTGACCAGAGAGCTTTTTCCAGAAGCAACTCCAAAATACATGCCACCAACGAGGCATATGACAGGTGATATTTTTAAAGGATACGCTATGAACACCATGTACAATCTCGTTTCCGTAATGACAGGTCAATCCATACAGCTTTTGGGAATGCTTACAGAAGCGATTCACACTCCATTTTTGCAGGACAGGTATTTGGCTATAGAGAACGCGAAGTACGTTTTCAACAACGCCAAGAACATAGGCGATGAGATCATATTCAAAGAAAATGGTTTCATTCAAAAGAGAGCAAACGAAGTGCTTTCGAATGCCGTTGAACTTTTGGAACACGTAAAGGATGTTGGTTTGATTTCGGCAATAGAGGAAGGAACTTTCGGAGACATAGCGAGAAAAAGAGAAGAAGGAAAAGGAGCGGACGGAGTCTTTACAAAAGGAGAAGATTATTACAATCCCATCTTTGAGATGATGGAAGAAGAGCTTGAGGAGGAAGAGTTATGAGTGTAAAAAAGGTTGATTTGTCTCATCTTAAACCGTATGGAGATCAGATGGACGATGGTGCCGTTCAGCTTTCTTTCACATTACCAGTGCCAAATGGTTCCAAAGCTCGCGAAGCGGCACGACAAATTGCAAATAAGATGGGACTTACAGATGTACAAATAGTATTTTCCAAAGATTTAAAAGAGAACTTTTCTTTTTTTGTTGTTTACGGTCATTTGAATTCCTCAATAGATTACAATGAAATAAGGGTTTTAGAGGTTGAAACACCAAAAATGAGTATGGAAGAAGTCGATAAATACATACAAGAACACGTCAAAAGGCAAATAGTTGTAGTTGGCGCAACTATTGGAACGGACGCTCACACGGTAGGGCTTGACTCAATTTTGAATATGAAAGGTTATCACGGTGATTCTGGTCTTGAAAGGTACAAAATGTTCAAGGTTTACAATATGGGAAGTCAGGTCCCACCGGCTGAAGTGGCGAAGAAAGTCAGAGAAACGAATGCGGACGTTGTTTTGGTTTCGCAAGTTGTGACTCAGAGAAATATACATGTGAAGAATCTGGTAGAGCTAGCCGATATATTGGAAGCGGAAGGATTGAGAAAATCCATTCTGTTGATAGCCGGAGGTCCTCGCATAACTCATGAGCTTGCTGTTGAATTGGGCTACGATGCCGGATTCGGAAATGGGACTTTGCCTTCCGATGTCGCTTCGTACATAGCAATTGAAATTTCGAAGAGGGTGTTATGAAAAGAGCAGGAATCGTTATTTTCGTAGTTTTAGGGCTCATCATATTGTTCATGCTATTCAATCCTTATAAGGAAAGAACAACGGTAGGCATACTTTTACCCACCGATGATGTTGATGCGCATTTTGATGCCAGAGTTGGCTTTTTAACTGCCATGAAAAATCTGCCTAAAGATGTTCATTTTGTGGATGTTAACTACACTTCCACCACTTTGGTTAGCGCCATGAAAAAAGCGGTTGAAAAAGGTGTAGAATATTTCGTTTCGGATGGATATTCATCTGATCTTGAGAAAATAGACGGCTTTCTTGAAAGAACCCATTCAATCTTAATTGAGACAGCTGTAACGAACCCTACGATGCTGAAAAAGGCCAAATTTGCTTTCACGCTTTCACCTACCGACGATGTTCAAGCTGAAGCCATAGCCACATATCTTAAGCAAATGGGTTTTAAGGACGTTGTGATAGTGAAAGACACGTCCAATTTGGTGTATGTGAATTATCTGGCCGGTGAAATTCTTAAAGATTTAAGTGGGATAAAATCAAAGAGCATTTTTCTGAACGAAACAGAAAAAATCATCCAGCCTCCAGACGTCTTTGTGCTTATCATGTCGCCAGAACATGCGGTGGAAACTGTTGAACATCTTAAGGAGAAATTTCCTAATTCGGCCTTTTTGGGAAGCAATTGGACATTTCATAGTCTATTGCTTGAACATATTCAAGTGGTTAAAGGTATGGTAACAATTGCTTTTGTGGATCCATTTTATCTTCAATCCACGTTAAATCAAGAAATCTCACATGCCAATCTGGTGCTTACGCCAGCCGCCGTGTTAGCGTACAATGCTTTGAAAGTCGCGTACGTTTTGGCAAAAGAAAAAGTTAATTACAAAGAAGTGAAGCAATATTTGAATTCTCATTCATTTTTTGGCGTGGGAAATTCCTTTACTTTTAACGGCATTCACGCCACAACCTCTATTTACTTTTACAGGATAACTACAGCTGGTTTTAAACTTGCATGGGAATTTGGAGGAAAATCATGAAATTCAAGATGCTTGTAATTGTATTAGTGGCGGTGGCAACAGTTGGCGCCATTTTTTCTGTTTTAAATGACATGAAAAGGTACGATGATTTCATGCTTAGCAAGGCAAAAATATCTTCAAAAAACACCTTTTGGTACTTTAAAGATGTGCTTTCAACTCTTTCAAATACGAAGATGGTTGAATTTCCCTCCGCGACGGTTACAACGATAAAAGGATACGCTTTGTTTGATCTGGAAGGCCATCTACTTTACGGCTATAACGCGTTAAGCAATTCGTTTTCAAAAAATTCAAATGCTTACAAATATGCCACACTGGAAGGAAAATATGTCTCCCCATTTTTTAAACCTTCCACAATTCCGTTTATCATGTTGGCATGTAAAACATCAGATAGAACTCACATTTCCATGGCGATAATTGGTGTAAAGCGAAGCGAAATTCCAAACACATTTCTGGTGGATAAAACTGGATTGGGTGTTAACATGAGTAATTTCAAATGTGAGAATTTCTTATCTGTCATGGGGCTTAATAAGAGTGGAATTATCTTGAAAAATGGAGAGCTTTTTTTCGTAGAACCCGTTGGAATAGGCGGGTACTCTTTGTTAATAAAGAGAGCGTTTTGGTCGACACTTTTTGAAGTTTCACGGAAGACACTTTACATTTGGCTACTTATTTTTCTTATTCTTCTTTCTTTGATGACTTTATCTTACTACAGAATATCAAAGAAAGTTGCCCCCGTGTTGGACTTTGAGAAATTTTTGAAGGGATTGGACACTTTTAAAAAGTACGAGAAAGGTTCCAAGAGTGAGCTTTCCTTTAAATACAATCAATTGGTTGAAAAACATGAAAAGCTCGATAAAGACTACTCAGAGCTCATAAAAAACATGAACGAAACTAACGCTGAACTTGTTGAAATGAACAAGCTTTTGATCGAGTTTTCAATGCTTTTTAACGAAGTGAAAACTGAAAGAAAGAGCCTGCAAGAAGCACTTCGTATGGCTTTTAGAAGAATTCTCGATTTTTCCAAACCTATCAGCGGAATAGGGATGAAATACAAAGATATGGAGATATACCTTGGAACTGTGAACAATTTCAATTTTGATTCATCAAGCAGTTCAAAGATAAATATGGATTTAAAAACGGATTCTACGGCTGTTAAATACGTTGTGAATGTGGATAGGTTTACCATAAACGAGAGAACAAAAGAAATGATAAGGACACTCCTTTACCACGTTACCACATTTCTTTCAATGTACGAATTTCTTGAAAGAAGCAAGAATTCCATGAAATATGATCCCTTAACGGGTTTATCAACAAGACAAGAATTTGAAGAACTTATGGTTAGGGAAGAAGCGTTAGCCAAGCGAGAGAATAAACATCTATCATTTTTCATGATGGATGTAAAGAAAATGAGAGAATTCAACGAAAAATATGGTAAATTCAACGGCGACGTGCTTTTAAAGTACATTGCGCGTGTTATAAGTGAAAACATTCGTCTTACCGATATAGCTGCACGTTACGGGGAGGATGAATTCGTGGTTTGTTTTTATTCCATGAAAAAAGAAGATTGCCTTAAAAAAGCGAATTTAATAATCTCCCAGCTTAAGAATTACAAATACGAAGTGAATGTAAAATACGCTGTATTAACTTATCCAAGTGATGGGGAAAGTGTGTTGAAGCTAATTTCAACTCTTGAAAGGAGCTTGAAAGAAAACGAAGAGAGCGAAAGTGAGTGATAGGCAAGTTATCGATCTTTAAAAGACGTTTTTGGTATAATTTATGTGTGATGTACAGATAAGGATGTGAATTGTTTTGAAAAGAGTTAACATAAAGGATATAGCGAAAGAACTTGGAACGTCGATTGCAACCGTGTCCAGAGCTCTTAATGGTAAGGAAGGTGTAAGCGACGAACTAAGAAAGAAGATATTTGAAAAGGCGAAAGAGCTTGGTTACATAGCAAATGGTCTTGCAAGGGGAATGAAAACTTCTAAAACCTTTACCGTTGGAGTGCTCATATCCGATATAAGAAATCCGTACTTTAGCGAAGTTATATCTTCGATGGAAAGGGTACTTTACGCTAAAAATTACAATCTCATGATTTGCAACGTTGGAGAAAATCCGGAAAGAGAAAAAAAGTACATAAATCTTTTGGTTTCAAAAAATGTCGATGGTATCATAGCGGCTCCGACTGGTGATGAGAAAAACCTTCCTCTTTACAAAAAACTCGTGCGTCATGGTATAAAAATCGTGCTCTTTGACAGAATAATAGGGGATCTTCAAACAGATTCTGTTATAGTGGACAATGAAGCGGCAACTTACGAGGCTGTTAAATATCTTAACAGATTTGGTCACAGACGCATTGGGGCTATTTATGGTATAGAGAAGAGTTATACTGGAAGCGAAAGATTAAAAGGTTTTTTTGAAGCCGTAAAAGATTTCAAAATGGAATGTAAAAACGAATGGGTAAAAGGCGGTGAATTCAACGAAGAAAAATCGTACAAATGTGCACTTGAAATTCTCTCTCAGAAATATCGTCCAACTGCCATTATAGCCATGAACAACTTCACAACACTGGGAGTTATGAGAGCGGTTAAAGAATTAAAAATAAACGTTCCAGATGAGTTATCTGTTATGGGCTTTGACGATGCAGAATGGATGAAGGTGTGTTCTCCAACAGTTACCACTATGGTACAACCAACAGATGTTATAGGCATGACTGCGGCAACACTTTTATTGGATGCAGTTGAAGGCGAACTTGTCAGAAAACCGCAGAAAGTTATTCTGAAAGCTTCGCTTATCAAAAGAAATTCAGTTGGATTTGTTGAAAATGAAAAAGCGGCTTTTTAAAGCCGCTTTTGGTCAGGGCGACTGGATTTGAACCAGCGACCTCCAAGTCCCGAACCTGGCGTTCTACCATCTGAACTACGCCCTGAAGCGCTTATATTTTATCATAGATGGAAAGGCTTCGCAAGTGATGTGATTATACGAAAGATCAACTAAGTGTTTCTTCCACAAATCGCTCCACCATTTTTACCACTTTTTGTCGATCAGACAGAAATTCTACAAAATCGTATTCATCGCAGTTTATTTCCAGAAGTGGAGCGCTTAAAGTTTTAGTCCATCTTTCGTACAAATCGTTTAATCTGGATAGATACTCTTTTGATATTCCGTTTTCAAAGCTTCTTCCTCGCCGTTGAACGTGCCTGGATAAAGTGGAAAGTGACGCCTTTAAATACACGAATCCCCGCGGTTGTGGTAAATGATCTGAAAAAGTTTTAAAGAGGGATTTGTAGGTTTTCCAATCCCTAGAGGAAATATATCCCATTTCGTAAAGATTCCTTGCGAATATTTCAACGTCTTCCTCTATGGTTCTGTCTTCGAGTGTTATTCCTTCGTCTTCCTTTACCCTTTTCAAAAAATCGAATCTTTTTATGAGAAAAAAAAGTTGAGAATGGAATGCCCACTTTTTCATATCCGAATAAAAATCCGAAAGGTACGGATTTTCCTCCACAATTTCGTATACGGGGGTGTAGTTTTTTTCTTTTTGCAAGATTTCTATCAAAGTTGATTTACCAGCTCCAATGTTTCCACAAATACCTATTATCAAAGCGCAACACCACTCTTTTTTATTTTAGACAGGACAAAGTTAAAATCTGATCTTCTTTGAACGAAATCTATCTCATCAGCGTTTATAATCACGAATTTTCCCTTGTAATTTTTAAAGAAATCTTTGTAAGCTTTTATGAGCGATAATATGTAATTTTCATCCATATTTC